>NZ_JBLWAH010000001.1:0-235569 GCF_048284715.1 Mycoplasma milvi
TTTTGAAGGTGCAACAAACCTAACATCAGTTTCATTCCCTAATGCAACAAGTATTGGACAAAGTGCTTTTGAAGGTGCAACAAACCTAACATCAGTTTCATTCCCTAATGTAACAAGTATTGAATATAGTGCTTTTGAAGGTGCAACAAGCCTAACATCAGTTTCATTCCCTAATGTAACAAGTATTGGAGATGGTGCTTTTAAAGGCGCAACAAACCTAACATCAGTTTCATTCCCTAATGTAACAAGTATTGGAGATGGTGCTTTTGAAGATGCAACAAATCTAACATCAGTAGAAATGCCAAAATTAGAACATGCTGGATCAGCTGTATTTAATAATACTCCCAAACTTCCTGAAAAAATTGTTTTAAATGGCGTCTTAGTCAAGTGAAATAATCCTAGTGATCATATTGCTGATGATAGTATCACAAGTATAGCTGGTAGCGTATTTGAAGGTAATACCAATATTACGTCTGTTTCATTCCCTAATGTAACAAGTATTGGAGATGGTGCTTTTAAAGATGCAACAAATCTAACATCAGTATCATTCCCTAATGTAACAAGTATTGGAGATAGTGCTTTTGAAGGTGCAACAAGCCTAACATCAGTTTCATTCCCTAATGTAACAAGTATTAGCAATAGAGCTTTTGAAGGTGCAACAAACTTAACATCAGTTTCAATCCCTAATCTAACAAGTATTGGAGATAGTGCTTTTAAAGGTGCAACAAATCTAACATCAGTTTCAATCCCTAATGTAACAAGTATTGGAGATAGTGCTTTTAAAGGTGCAACAAGCCTAACATCAGTATGATTCCCTAATGTAACAAGTATAGGATGAGAAGCTTTTAAAGGTGCAACAAGCCTAACATCAGTTTCAATCCCTAATGTAACAAGTATTAGCAATAGAGCTTTTGAAGGTGCAACAAACTTAACATCAGTTTCAATCCCTAATGTAACAAGTATTGGAGCTAGTGCTTTTGAAGGTGCAACAAATCTAACATCAGTATCATTCCCTAATGTAACAAGTATTGGAGATAGTGCTTTTGAAGGTGCAACAAATCTAACATCAGTTTCATTCCCTAATGTAACAAGTATAGGAAGAGAAGCTTTTGAAGGTGCAACAAGCCTAACATCAGTATCATTCCCTAATGTAACAAGTATAGGAGATTGAGCTTTTAAAGATGCAACAAATCTCTCATCAGTAGAAATGCCAAAATTAGAACATGCTGGATCAGCTGTATTTGATAATACTCCCAAACTTCCTGAAAAAATTGTTTTAAATGGTGTCTTAGTCAAGTGAAATAATCCAAGTGGTGATATTGCTGATGATAGTATCACAAGTATAGCTGATGAAGTATTTAAAAATAACAAAAACATCACATCGGTATCATTCCCTAATGTAACAAGTATTGGAGATAGTGCTTTTAAAGGTGCAACAAGCCTAACATCAGTTTCATTCCCTAATGTAACAAGTATAAGATGGGGTGCTTTTGAAGGTGCAACAAGCCTAACATCAGTTTCATTCCCTAATGTAACAAGTATAGAAAGGTATGCTTTTAAAGGTACAACAAGCCTAACATCAGTATGATTCCCTAATGTAACAAGTATAGGAGATTGAGCTTTTAAAGATGCAACAAGCCTAACATCAGTATCATTCCCTAATGTAACAAGTATAGGAGATTGAGCTTTTAAAGATGCAACAAATCTCTCATCAGTAGAAATGCCAAAATTAAATGAATTAGGGTCTCGAGCATTTGAAAACACACCAAAACTAAAAAGCAAAATAGTAGTTAATGAAAAATTGCTTAGATGAGATGGTGCCAGTGGTGATATTGTGGATGATAGTATCACAAGTATAGCTGATAGCGTATTTAGAGGTAATATCAATATTACGTCTGTTTCATTCCCTAATGTGACAAGAATTGAAGAAGATACTTTTAATGGTGCAACAAATCTAACATCAGTATCATTCCCTAATGTAACAAGTATAGGAAGAGAAGCCTTTGAAGGTGCAACAAGCCTAACATCAGTTTCTTTCCCTAATGTAACAAGTATTGGATACAGAGCATTTGCTGGTGCAACAAGCCTAACATCAGTTTCATTCCCTAATGTAACAAGTATTGGAACTAGTGCTTTTGAAGGTACAACAAACTTAAAATCTGTTTCATTCCCTAATGCAACAAGTATTGAACATAGTGCTTTTGAAGGTGCAACAAATCTAACATCAGTTTCATTCCCTAATGTAACAAGTATAGGATGAGAAGCTTTTAAAGGTGCAACAAGCCTAACATCAGTATCATTCCCTAATGTAACAAGTATTGGAACTAGTGCTTTTGAAGGCGCAAAAAATCTCTCATCAGTAGAAATGCCAAAATTAAAAAAATTAGGGTCTCGAGCATTTGAAAACACACCAAAACTAAAAAGCAAAATAGTAGTTAATGAAAAATTGCTTAGATGAGATGGTGCTAGTGGTGATATTGCTGATGATAGTATCACAAGTATTGCAGATGGCGTATTTGAAAATAATACAAATATTACGTCTGTTTCATTCCCTAATGTCACAAGTATTGGAGTTCGCGCTTTTGAAGGTGCAGCAAACCTAACATCAGTTAATATGCCAAAATTAAAGAAAATTGAATGAGAAGCATTTGAAAACACCCCTAAACTAAATAAATTAATTTGCAACGGTATATTGATTAAATGATCTGATGCTAGTGGCTATATTATTGATGATAGTATCACAAGTATAGCTGATAGCGTATTTAGAGGTAATATCAATATTACATCTGTTTCATTCCCTAATGTAACAAGTATTGGAACTAGTGCTTTTGAAGGTACAACAAACTTAACATCAGTTTCATTCCCTAATGTTACAAGTATGAGATGGGGTGCTTTTAAAGGTGCAACAAATCTCTCATCAGTAGAAATGCCAAAATTAGAACATGCTGGATCAGCTGTATTTGATAATACTCCCAAACTTCCTGAAAAAATTGTTTTAAATGGTGTCTTAGTCAAGTGAAATAATCCTAGTGATCATATTGCTGATGATAGTATCACAAGTATTGCTGATGAAGTATTTAAAAATAACAAAAACATCACATCGGTATCATTCCCTAATGTGACAAGTGTAGGAAATAGTGCTTTTGAAGGTGCAACAAGCCTAACATCAGTTTCATTCCCTAATGTTACAAGTATAGAAAGGTATGCTTTTAAAGGTGCAACAAGCCTAACATCAGTAGAAATGCCAAAATTAAAAGAAGTAGGATATGGAGCATTTGAAAACACACCTAAACTAACTAATAAGCCTACAGTAAAGGAAAATTAATTCTATAAGCTCAGTACCAATGGTACTGGGTTTTTAATTAAAAAAAGCCTATGCTATAGGCATAAGCTTACAATTAATTTAAATTATTGCTTGATAACTTCTACATCAACAATGCTATCACCATCTTTTAGGTTAATGATTTTCACGCCTTTAGTGTTACGTGAAGCCTCTGAAATTTGATCGATTTGAGTACGGATTGTAACACCTGAAGAAGTAATAACTAGTAATTCATCACTTAGATTAACAAAGCGAGCAAAAACTAGTTTTCCAGCTTTTTCAGCATTAATTCCAGTTACCCCTTTAACACCACGATTAGTTAATCTAAATTGATCTTTGGCTGTTAATTTTCCAAAGCCTTTTTCCCCAAGTGTAAGAACATAATCTCCTTCATTGTCTGCTGAAGCTGAAATCACTTCTTGTCCAGGAGCAAGCGAGATACCTTTAACACCTAAAGAAGAACGCCCGAGTGGTCTAACATCATCTGATTTAAACATTACAATATTTTTAACGTTATTTGCTAGTAAAACAGCATCATTTTCGCCAATTACAAAAGCTCTAACTAATTGGTCACCTTCACGTAGTTTGAAAGCAATAAGACCATTTTTGCGGATATTGCTAAAGAGATTTAGTTCAGATTTCTTAAACATACCTTGTTTAGTTACTGTCACAAGATATTGGTTATCATTATATGAATCAATATTTAGAATTGAAACAATCTTTTCGCCATTTTCAGTATCAAGACCTTGAATAATATTGATAAATGGTAATCCTTTTGATTGTTTAGAACCTTCAGGGATTTGATGTCCTCTTAAGTTATATACTTTTCCATAGTTTGAAAATAGTAATAAATCAGTATGAGTTGAAGCATGAATTATCATAGCGATATCATCGTCATCATAAGTTTTCATTGAGACCGAACCCATTCCACCACGACGTTGAGTGTTATACTCATCTAAATCCATACGTTTTACATATCCATTTGAAGACATAGTAATTACAATTTCTCTTTCAGGGATTAAATCTTCATCTGAAATTGAACCAACAGCAGAAGCATCAATTACAGTTCTTCTTTCATCATTGTATTTATCTTTAACTTCTTGTAATTCAAGCACAATTTCATCAATTAATTTAGCTTCTGAAGATAATATATCTTTGTAATGAGCTATTTCGATTTCTAAATCTGTAATTTCAGCATCCATTTTTTCAATGCTTAAGCCAGTAAGACGACTTAAACGCATTTCTAAGATAGCTTTTGTTTGTTTTTCGCTTAAACCAAATCTTTGTGCCAGTGCTTCTTGTGCATCTGCATCTGTCTTAGATTTCTTAATAATTGCAACAACTTCATCAATGTTAGAAACAGCTATTTTTAATCCATCTAGGATATGAGCTCTTTCTTCAGCTTTATTTAAGTCAAATTTGAGTCTACGAGTTACAACTTCTTTTTGGTGGTTAATAAAGACTTCTAAAGCTTGTTTAAGATTTAATGTTTTAGGTTCATTATTAACAATAGCAACTAAGTTAAAGTTAAATGTAGTTTGAATGTTTGACTTTTGGTATAACTTATTAAGTAAAATATGAGGATTTACTCCTTTTTTAACATCAATAACAAGTCTAATACCTTCACGGTTCGATTCATCTCTTAAGTCAACAATACCTTCAATGACTTTTGTTTTGTGTAATTCAGCAATCTTTTCGATAATTGTAGTTTTCTTAATTGCATAAGGAATTTCACGGATAATAATTTTGCTTTTTCCATTACTTTGCTCAATAACTTCACATTTAGAACGTACCGGAATACTTCCTCTACCTGTTTCGTAAGCCTCTAAAATCCCTTTAGTACCTAAAATAATAGCTCCAGTAGGAAAATCTGGTCCTTTAATATATTGCATTAATTCTTTGACTGTAATTTCAGGATTTTTAGCTAGTGCGATTGTGGCATCAATGGTTTCTCCGAGGTTGTGTGGTGGAATTTCTGTTGCCATCCCAACTGCAATACCAGAAGAACCTGAGACAAGTAAGTTAGGGAAGCGACATGGAAGTACTGTAGGCTCTTGTTCACTACCATCATAGTTATCAACAAAATCTACTGTATTTTTCTTAATACCATCAAGCATTTCAACTGCAATTTTTGCCATTCTGGCTTCAGTATAACGCATTGCAGCTGCTGCATCACCATCAATTGATCCAAAGTTTCCGTGTCCATCCACTAATGGATAACGCATTGAGAAATCTTGAGCCATTCTAACCATTGCTTCATACACTGAGGAATCACCATGTGGGTGATATTTCCCAAGTACATCCCCAACAATACGGGCAGACTTACGGTGCTGGCTACCTGGAGTAATGCCAAGTTCGCTCATATCATACAGAATTCTACGGTGCACAGGTTTCAATCCATCTCTAGCATCTGGTAAAGCACGAGAAACAATAACACTCATTGAGTATTCAAGGAATGATTGTTTCATTTCATTATCAATTACCACTGGATGTAGACCATCAGTTGGTTCAGTAATGATTTGAGATGTAACTACATATTCTTCACTTGCTTGAGGGATCTCTTCTTCTTCATCTTCAACCACAACTGCTTTCTTCTTACGGAAAATCATTGTGTTGTTTTCTTCATATTCAAACTCTGTATCATCTTGAATTTTTACTTTTTCTTCATCATTGTCACTTACTAAGATTTTATCTTTATCATTCATGTTTTACCTCATAATTTAATTAATATAATTAATTAAATTATATAGTTTTTTATACTTTTACCTAATTGACCAACTGTATTTTTAGTCCTACGCGGTAGGAAAAAAAGTAAAAAAATCTAATACTAAAGTATTAGAAATTTATTTAGTTGGTTTCTACTGTTGCATCTGCTTTATCATTTAATCATTCAAGAGCATTTGTAACATTACCTACTTCACCTATAATCGTAATAATATCATCTTTTTGAATTATTGTATCCCCAGTAGCACGTTTAAATGTATTTCCTGTTTTAATCAAAACAATTGTTATTCCCATTTGTGAGAGATGTAAATCTTTAATTTGCTTGTTTTCAAGTTCACTATTATTAACTTTTGTTGAACCTATAACAAAGTTACCACCAATTTCTTGCAAGTTTTGTGAATAGCGAATGAAATTATTGTTTGTTGCAATTAAGGCAGCTCTAATTCCTGATTCGTACTCAGGACGTATGATTACATCAACACCTATTTGTTTTAATACTCTAGCATGACGCTTTGAAGTTGCACGCGCAATAATATTTTTAACCTTTAATTCCAATAAGGCAGCAACAATTTCAATATTATCAGATACTGCAACCACAACTGTACCAGCTTGATCAATTCCTAATGATTTTAAAGTTCTAGTATCAGCTGCATCACCAATCACAATACGATCTACTTCATCAGCAAATAATTTAGCTGATTCAGGATCTTTATCTAAAACAAATACGCTTTTTTCCATTTTAATTAATTGTTCAATTACAGCTTGGCCAAAGCGTCCAGTCCCTATAACTACAATATCATTTTTATAATTTAATTTCATATATTCTCCTATCCAATAGCCACGTCAACGTCGACATATTCAAATGTACGTTTTCAGTTTTTCTTACGTTTTCAAACCAATAATGTTGATGAAATACCAAATTGCCCAATAAACATAACTAAAATCAAGGCAAGCTTTGAAATAGTGTTTAAACTCTTAGTAATACCGGAAGTCAATCCAGTTGTACCAAAGGCGCTGGCTACTTCGAAAATTATATTTTGCGTGGTATATATCTCATTTGCATTAATTGAATTTGTTAAAGTTTGTATCTCTCCACCATAGTCTTTAAATGATGAAAACAACACAAGTGATGTAATTACAATTAATATGAAAGCAATTGCTAATACTTGCGATGACATATTAACAGTATCTTGATTAATTGCACGCTTAAACATTCTGACACGAGGTAAACCAAATAATACCCTTACAATTCCCATAATGATTAATGCAAAAGTAGTTGTTCTAATACCACCACCAGTTGAAGCTGGAGCAGCGCCAATTATCATCATGAAGATAAAGACAAATGTTGACCCTTGTGTAAAGTGTTTGATATTTACAGTAGCAAACCCAGCACTCCGTGTAGATAAAGAGGTAAACAGGGTAGCAAAAGTTTTGTCAAATCAATTTCCATATAATTGTCCATTTTCAAAGATTCATTTTTGCTCATTTAAAAGTGAGTATTTAGGATCAGATAAATCAGCTAAATTATTACTTTGTTTGAATCATTCAGCATATTGAGCATGGAATGAATACATTTCTTTAGAACTATACGGAAGTCCATTTATATCATATAAAGTTTTTGGAATATAGTATTGATTTCATAAAGCATATGGATTTTGTGAACTAGCTTCAAAACCAATTGAAATTAAAAAACCAACTAAAAAAACAAGTGCATATGTAACAAGTGATATTTTTGTAAATATCGAAAAATAATATGGTGACTTTTCACGTCTAATTTTATGTTTTATATAGCAAGTTAAATCATAAATAGCAGGATATCCTAAACCACCAATAATAAGTAAGATAATAAAGCAAATTTGCAAGAAGTAATTTTGATAATATGGCATCAAACTGAAAGAAGACATGATATCAAAACCAGCATTATTAATTGCAGAAATTGTATGGAAGATACCGAATTTTAAAGAAAGCAAGATATTTCCTTGCGGAGAAATAAAATTACTTTGTAATGCTTCTAAATGATTTGCTTCAGTACTCTTAATATCATTAGATAAAACTAAATCAATACCTTTGGTATGGATAGGTGTTGCAAAATAAAAATAAATTGTTAAAGCTATACTGAAAATAAAAATACAAATAAATAAAAACTTAATAGAAGAAATTATGATTTGCGTTATTTTGGCAGTATTAGTACCTCCACGTTCACTTTGAATCAACTTAATTTCTCCAAGAGAAGATGATTTTTTACGAAAGATAAAGTTAATAATAAAAAACTTCAAGGCAAAAATTCCAATACCACCAGATAATATTAAGATTGCTATAATAGCTTGACCAAAATCATTTCACTGTTTAAAGGTATCTGAAACCACAAGACCAGTATCACTAAAAGCTGAGGCTGTAGTAAAGACAGAATCAATATAAGAAATTCTTTCAGCATTACTGTTTTGAGCTCATGGTGAAAATAATAGTAAACTTGAAATTAAAACTATTAAAAAATAAATAAATAGTAAATATTTTAGTTTTGAGATATTGGATTTTCAGCGCCAAAAACGTATTAAACTTTGAATAAATTTCGAATTGATAAATTTACTTTTTAAATTATATTTAATTCGTCTCATCTTTCTCCTTGTGTTTTATATAAAAAATTATATTAAATTTATTTAATAAAATAAATTTAATAAAGTAATTAGTTACAAAATATTTAAACTTTTTATACCTATAAATAAGATAAAAAAGTTTTTTAAACTAAATAAAATGCCTCTAACTTCTAATATTTATCAATTCTTTTAGATAAAAGAACAATAAATACCACTGATAAATAAAAATTCACTGTATTAGTGAATTAATTTAAATTATTAAAGGAATTTATTTGTTTTTAGCATCATTCATAGATTTCATAATTTGTCTAATTTGTGATTCACTTGCTGTTCTACCCATTTGTTTAAACATAACACGAATCATTTTTTCATTAATAGGTGGGTTTTCTCTTAATTGCTTTTCAAAAATTCTTTTAGTTACAAAAAATGTAACTAAAGCAGCAGCAATACCGACTAAGAGAACAACACCGATGATCATACCAACAAATGCACCTGTTGTCATTTCAACCATTTTTACCTCCTATGTTAATTATTTATATTTTATTTTATCATATTTTTTATCATTGAATTCTAATATAAATTTTGAAATTAAATCGCTTGCAGCTAATAAATCTGAAATTGCACATACACCAATTGGTGAGTGTAAATATCTTTGTGGAAGAGAAATTGTTAAAGTTGCTGCTCCTCCACGAGCATATTGCAATTCATGAGCATCAGTTCCACCACCCATAGAAACAAATTTATAAGCAGGAATGTTGTGTTTTAAAGCTACTTCTTCCATTAAATTAATCAATCCTGTATCCATTAAGTTACCACCATCTTTGATTCTTAATGCTGCTCCTTTAAATAAAGCAGTAGTGCCAGGTATTGTGCCAATTGTATCATGAGATGAAGTAGTATCTAAAGCTATTGCTATATCTGGGTTAATAATTGATACTGAAGTTTTAGCTCCTCTAGTTCCTACTTCTTCTTGCACTGTACCAACTAAGTATAAATCACAATCTAATTCAGCTTGTGCTAAAGTTTGAGCAATTCTTTCAAGAACAGCGACACCAGCGCGGTTGTCCATTGCTTTACCACCAATTAAATCCTCATTGTCAAATAAGATAGTTTCCCCACTCATTCTAACTTGATTTCCAATTTCAACACCGGCTGCAAGAGCCTCTTCTTTAGATCTAAATCCAAAATCTGCGTATAAATCATCATTTGTTAGGGCTTTTGCAATTTTATCTCTTTCCATAATGTGAATAGAAGTGTGTCCAAAAACACCTAAATATGTTTTGTTATTAGTAATTAATTTAGCTTTAGTTCCAATAACAGTACTTGCTCAAATTCCACCAATTGGACTAAGTAGAATTTGTCCATTGTTATCAATTCTTCTTACTATGTAGCCCACTTCATCCATATGAGCAGCCACCATGACTTTTGGAGCATTCGGATTTTTACTCTTTTTGTGAAAAATAATTGAGCCCATTTTATCACGAGAAACCTCATATCCAGTGATATTTTTTCTTAATTCATCAGCAATGGGTTCTTCATAGCGAGACATAGCTTCAATTTCCATGTATTTAATCAATCTATCTTTAAATTGTTTCATTATTTCTCCTTAAATTAAGTATTTAAAGTTTATCAAATTATTAATTAAAAGTTAATAATTTGATAGAAAAACCCCAAGTATTACTTGGGATTAATCTTATTTTTTATCTTTAATATAAATAACAATTCCACTGATAAATAATGCTGAAGCAATTATTACTAAGTAAGCTCATCATGGGAAGGCTTGTGCGTTTGCTTTGACATTAGCTTTAGCTGCACTTTGTAATACATTTGGTGCCTGTGTAAAGTTTGGATCACTAAATAGCATTACAAGATCTTTTATAGCACTTCGGCTTGGAGATGAATTATTAATTGTTTCAAAGTATGGGCTTTGTTTTATTAATTGAGCAAAGTTTACTATATTATTTTCTAGTTCATTATTATTTACATTGGCTGAAGCAAATTGTTGCGCATCTTTATTTTGTAAAGCAGATACCATTGCTTTTAAGGCATTAGCATTTGCAATTAATCTTGCAGCTTGAGCATTAATTGCATTAACAGGCTTGATACCAACAATTGAATAAGCTTTAAATGGATGATAATTTGCAATAGCCTTATTTAAAACTGCTGTGTTATTTTCAAGTAAGTTTGTATCTTTAACATCAGTTTCTTGATATTGCTTTAAGGCTTTCGCAAGTGCTTGTAAGCTTATTAAAGCTTCAGCTAAGTGTTTAAAGTCATTAGCTTGATTACTTGAAAGAATTGGTGCAACTTTATCAATTTCTTTTTGTGTTTCTTCACTTATTTTATTATTAGCAATATCCTCTAATATCTTATCAACTACTTGTGCAATAGCTTTTTGATTATCATTATATTGTTTTAAGGCTTTATCTTTTACAGCTTGAGCTGCTTGATAAGTATTAGTTGAATTAAATTCGTTTGCTACTTTAGCTTTATCTTGATCACTTAAGGTAGTTAAATTCTTTTCAATTCAATCTTGAATTTCAGGAATAATTGTACCTGAAGTATTGCTATATTGTTGTGCTGGGAATAAATTAATTTCTTTAGCTTTAGTCTTAATTTGATCAAGTAATTTTTCTATTTTTGCAGCTTGTTGTTGAGGAATTGGACCAGCTGTATTAACAATACTTTGATGTTGTTGTTTAAGATCTTCTAGTACTTGTTTAAATTCATTTTGCAATTGTGTAGGCGCATTATTAAATTTATTACTATTAATTAGATCTTTATAATTTTCTATTGCATTATTGGTATTTTCTTCTAGTTCTTTTTTGACTTTATTATTAGCTTGAGCACTTGCTTTTAAATCTTCTAGTGCAGTTTTAATTTTTTCAGCTAAGCTGTCAATTTCGCTAGCTGCATTAGTTTGATAAATTACACCAGGTGTTGCAAGTATATTACTTGCATCTGTTAATGCTTGTTTAAAAGCAACTTGCTTATCTGGGCTAGCAGCAGCAAAAATTGGATCACTAAAGTCTTTTAAGCTAGAAGGTAAGGCTTGATATTGTTGTTTAAGAGCTAACATGCTTTTATCTAAGCTGATAGCTTCTTGTGCAGTTACATTGGCTTGTTCTTCATTTGTGCAAGCTTGTAATTTTGCTTCTAAAGCTTCTTTTTGAGCTTGATTTAAGTTAGCTAAATCATTTGTATTATTAAGGTTCTTAATAATTACATTATTTAAGGCTTGTAATTGAGCTTGTTTTTGAATTAATTCTAAATTATTGAAGTTTAAATCTTCGTATTTTGCTTTTGTTGATTCTTTTAAAATGGTAAATGGGGCAACAAGTTTAATATTTGGATTTAATTCTGGGGATTCGAGATAGTTTTCTAGAGGTATTACATTGATAAAGTGTTGTAACTTATCAGTAGCTTGTATGATTGCACTAGCACTTTGGTTTGTAATCAAATCATGAACTGTAGCATCATTTGGAATTTGTTTAGCAAGCATTGAATCAGCTTTGCTTAATGCTTTTGCTTTAGTTACAGTATCATTTAAAGTTTTAATAAGGCCATTAAGTGCATTTAAAGCAGTATCAAATTTTTCTTTTAAATCATTATAAGCATTATGTACTGGTTCAGCTTCACTTACTGAAGCATTATTTATTGCTTCTGCATTAGAAATAGCTGATGTAAGTTGGTTTTTGTCCAAAATTAAAGTTTGAGTATCTAATTTAGGTAATAAGTTTTTAGCTTGAGTAATTAATTGTGCTAAATGATTTTTAATTAAAGCATCTGATAAATCATTAGTTGCTTTTTCTAATTCTTGATTGCTTGCGTTTTTATTTAAAACTGTTTTGGCTGTATTTAAAGCAGTTTCTAATTCATTTGATTTAGTTGTAATTTTTTCGGCTTCATTTGCTAAATCATTTAATTGGCTTTTCATTGTAGCATTAATTAATTCTTTTGTTGTGGTATTAATTAAGTTAACATTGAAGTTATTTTTACTATTAGCTGCTACTTCTTTTGCTTTTTGTAAAGCAGCTTGTAGTTCACTTGTTGGGTTAAGAGCTTCAGATGCCTGTTTAATTGCTTGATATAAATCACTCTTGTTATTTATGTCAGTTAATTTAGTTATCTCTGTTTGAATATTTTTTACAAAATCACCTAATTGTAAACTAGTTAAATTATTTATATCTTGGTCAAGTAATTTTTTAGCATCAACTAAATAGTCAGCCTTAAATTGCTCATTATTACGTAAACTTTCAGGTAATGAATCAATCATATTGCTTAAGACACTTTGTTTAGCTAACATAAAGATTTGATTTGAAAGTTGCAAGGCTTTAAGCACATCTGGCATCTTGTCTTTTAAAATATTATCACGATTTTGATAGATGACAGTTTCTGCTTGAGATACCAATGCACTAAGAGTTGGACTTAGATTTGGCAATTGTTTTGCGAAATAAATTGTAGAATCAAGTTTATTGATAGACATTGAAGCTAAATTGAAGGCCCCAACATTGATCTTAGAAACTTCTTGAATTAAATTATTAACTTGAGTATTGAAATCATTAGCATTTAAATTTGCTAAATTATTATTGTCAATTAGACCATTGATTTTAGTAATTAATTTTTGCAATGAGTTTTCTGGTTCAGTTACTTGTAATATATTAGCAATATTTTCCACTTCAAATGGTAATAGGTATTGGTATGTTTCGTATTGTGCGAGTCTAATATCAATATCATTAGCAATTTGTTTAATACCATTTAATTTTCCAAATAAAGTATTGTATTTTGTTAAAGTGTCCATCATTTTGTCTAATGCTTTTTTATTATTAATTACTTCACCATTAAATGTAGCATTATATGTTGCATCAAACTTCGGATTTGAAACATCAATTATTTGTTCAACAAGTGCTTTCTTACCACAGCATAAGTTATCTAGTGAGTCTAAAATTCTTTTAGCATTAGCTAAGTTTTCTAATCCATTTAAATTATTTAACTTGTTAATTAGATTTTCATTATAAGAATCGTAATCTGCCTGTGTGGTGGTTAAATAAGCATTAAATAGCTCTTCAACTCTTTGACTATTAATCAAATCAAGTAGTTCTTGTTTCATGTTTTGATTTGCAAAAGCAATTTTTGGCTCATTTGTTTTATAAACACTATTAACATATGCTACTTTATCAATAAATTTGGCAGCATTTGCTACTTTTTGAGCTTGTTGTAAATCATTAGCATTAGCTAAATTGTCCAATGATCTTGCTAAATAATCTTTAAAAGTTGGCAAGTATTTTAAAGATTGTATTTCAACTTTTATGTCATTATAATTCTTGTTACCATCTAATGAATTTTGTGCAGATGTAATTTCTTTTATAAGTTTATCAATATCTGCTTTTGAAGCATCTTTAAGCCCTTGAGCAATTGCGTTTTCAACTTTAGTAATAACTTGATCTAAATTAGTTTTAGGTTGATTTGAAGCATATTTATAGTTATTATCATTATTGTTTTTTAGTCTTTTCGCATTTGCAAGAGCATTAGATAAATCTTGCATTGCTTGATTTAAACCTTTAGCATTAGTTACAACCTCATTAATTTTTTCACTAGTTGTAGCTGAATTAATTTTTTCTTTTGCTGCTGTTTTTTGTTCAGCAGTTAGGTTGCTTTGTTGTTCAATTTCGCCCTTAGCTTTTTCTTGTTCTTGAATAATTTCCTCTGCTAATGCTTTGATGTTTCTCATAGCATCTTGCAATTGTTTTTCTGCTTGTTCTAATGCAGTTTTGTTATCAATGTTTAATTCATGATCTTTAACTTTTGTCCCATTAATCAATAAGTTATTTGCAGCTTGTAAAGCAGATATTAAAGTTCTCTTTTGTTCTTCAGTTGCTAAATTATATTCAGCTGAATTTTGTAGTTTTTTAACTTGGTCTATTGTTTGAATTAAGTCACCAGCAGCTGTATTTTCGTTTCTAGCTTTTGAAATTAAAGGCTCAACATCTGCAATTAGATTTGCCTGATTAATTTTAGTTTTATATGAGTCAATTAATTCTTGACTTAAGTAGTTTAATTTTCCTAAATCATTTATGGCTTGTTGTTTTGCACTATCCAATTTTTCAAGACCATTTAATGCCTTATCAGCTTTCTTATAAGAATTTATTGCCTCATTAATAACACTTATTTTGTAACTTATATTGTTAGCAGCTATGTATTGATTAAATTCTACAATTGATTCATATTGAAGCATTTTTGCAGCAGCATCAAAGCTATTACGCTTATCTTCATCAGAATTCAAGTATCTAGGAGTTTTTTTAATTGCATTAATTGAGCTCGCAGTATATTTAGATAAATCAACTAATGCTTGATCATATTTATCAATTAATGCACCAAAGTCATTAATTTCATTTATGCTATTAAGCTGTTTTACATGTGATATATAATTTGGTTTATTAATATCATTTATTTTAGCTGCTTGATTAATTTTATTAATAACTTCTTCTCTAGCTGTTTGAACACGAGCAATACCATCTAATTGTTGTGTTACTGAGCTTAAAGCATTAGCTTTTGCTTCAATTTCACTAGGAACAATTGAATTTTGGTTTTGTAATGCTAATTCTTGCATTTTTTGTGTATCAACAGCTGCATCAAAAGCTTCTTTTGCACTTGGAGTAGCTTGCATATGGTTAATGGTATTCTTTACAGCATTAGCTTGTTTAATGGCTTCATCCAATGATTCCATTGCTTTATTCAATGAAGTGGCATTGTCTAAAATTAGAGCAATTTCTTCAATTGAGTTAACTGCATTTATTTGAGCTTTAATTTGTTGAATTTGAGCATTTGATAGATATGGATATTTACTTTTTAAATCTAAGGAATCACTTGCTTGTTTTTTAGCTTGCTCTAAGGCAGCAATATCACTTTGAATTGAGTTCTTAGCTTTTATTAATTCATCAAGAACTGATTGGATATTTGCAAGTGTTTTATCGACAATTAGCTTATCATCTTGAGTTAAACTGTTGTATGAATTTAGTGCATTAGTTACATTATCTTTACTTGCTTTTGTTACTTGACTATAGTTGCTTGCTTGAGTTAATTCTTTAACTTGACTAGCTAATAAAGCAACTTCTTTTGTTTTATCATCAAGTGTTTTTGCATTTGTAGCAAGTGCATTAATTTGTGCAACTGTCTTATAGTTATTAAGTTCTGCAAGTAATTGTTCTTTTTTTCCTTGAGATAAATATTGAGCGTTATTGATGGCATCTTTAGCTTTATTAATAGCAGCTTGGTAATTAGCATCACCATTTAACTTACCAAGTTCATTTTGATCTGTAGTAGTTTTAGCATTTAAGTCTGAAATTAAACCAGGTAGATTTTCAGCAGTTAATTGTTTGATTTCTAACGCTGATGTAATTTGACTTCCTAGATTAATATTAGCTTGCTCTAAAGCTATTTTCTTGTCATCATCTGCTTGAGAAAAGTTTAATTCTGGATCATTAGGGTTTATTACTTTGTCAACTTTTTGTTTTAGCTCTTTTGCTTGATGTAAAGCAGCATCAAGTTGAGTTGCTAAGTTTTTTATATTATCAATTTCATTAGGATTTGATTCATTTTCAATTGTGCTAATTAAATTATGTTTTTGTTCTGGGGTTAGATTTTGTAAATTACTAATTGTAATTTTAGCTTCACTTTTAATGCTGTCAACTTGACTTTGACCATTTAATTGACTGATAGCATAAGTTAATTTTTGAGCAGCATCTATTATTTCAATTTCTGATTTATTTGCATATTGATTTCTAATTAAATCTTTCACAACACTGTATTGTGAATCAAATTCAGTTTTTGATTCAGGTGTAGCATATTTATAAGCTATTGCATCAGGTGTGATTAATTTAGCTTGATTATTTGCTTCAACAACTTTAGCAATTGCTACATCAATTTTTTGAGCATTTGCTACTATATCATTAATTTGCTGTAATACTCTAGAATCATTAATTTGTTTAATTCATTCTGTTTTTAAATTATCAGTAGCATTTTTTAAATCGTTAATTGTTTTTATACTATCTGCTACTTGAGCAGCAAATTCATCAATATAAGTTTCAATATGTGTTATTAGTCCAGATAACTTAGAACTATCATTTTGAGTTTTAGTGATGTCATATAATGTTTTTTTGATATAGGTATCATATTCTGATAATAAATTATCCAAAGTGTTAGAATCATCCTTATTAACGTATTTATAATTATCAGATTCTTTTAATACATTTGCTGAAGTTATAGTATCTTTTAATTCTGATATTGCATTAGAATCAGCTTCAGCATCCTCATATATTGATTCTAAATCATCTTCTGTTTTTGTTTGCTCTCAATCATTAATTTTAATTATGTAACTATCTTTAGTAATTTGATTTAGATCTTTTAAATCATTAATTTTAAGAATGTATTCTTCTTTTATATTTAATCAATTACGATCACCATCTAATGAATTTACAGCAACAGAAAGGTCGCTTTTAGCTGCTCCTAGTTCAGAGATTATTGAATCAATATCTTGAATCGTAAAATCAGTTGCTGGGTCTGTAGATTGATTAGCTAAAAGTTTTTCTGTTTTTTTATAAGTTTCTGAATACATTTCTTTAAGAAATTCACTTGAGTAAATGTATTTTGGAAGATCCTTGATTTTAGATAACTGGCTTTTTATTAATTCATTGTTCAATCCATTTGCAGTTGATTCTAAGTTATCAATTTTTTTGACTAAATTTTTTAAATCTGGAATACTATTGCAATCATCTATTTGGCTATAAATATATTTCTTTCGAGCTGGACTAATATATTTATATGCTGATATTTTACTTTTAGCTTGTAATTTACGTTCCTCAAAATTTCTATCACCATTAAGTTCCTTACTTGCTTGTTCTATTTCTTTGATATAAGCCATTATAGTATCAGCTGATAATGTAGCAATTTTGCTAACTTCATATTTATTGAGTAAACCATCTAAATTATTCTTATATATAGAATCAGATAATTCATATTTAATGGTATTTTTGATTTGTGTGTTTTGAGAAATTATATTTCTAAGTTCTGCCATACTGTTTTTTAAATCAGTATATTGGCCACTAAGTGTTTGAATCTTTTCAAGACTATGAGCATTATTGAAGGAACTTATTAATGAAGCTTTTTGTAATTCATTAATATCTTTATCATTTTGTACTTGTTGAATTAATGTATTTTTTAATTCCTTATATTGATTGATTTCGGCATTCAATTCAGTAACTGCTGCTGATACAGCTTGACTAATATCTTCGACATCTTGTTCAGTTGTATCATAGCTATTAACTTTATTATCTGTTATTATTGATGAA
The DNA here is from genome assembly GCF_048284715.1 of Mycoplasma milvi. Classification (NCBI taxonomy): domain Bacteria; kingdom Bacillati; phylum Mycoplasmatota; class Mollicutes; order Mycoplasmatales; family Mycoplasmataceae; genus Mycoplasma; species Mycoplasma milvi. The sequence continues at coordinate 17,988 of NZ_JBLWAH010000001.1, forward strand.
ATTCTACCTTTTAATTTATCTAGAATTTCTCGGCTAGCACTTGAAAACACAAAACCATCTGTATTATTAAATATTTGTGAATTGTCTTCTATTGCCTTTGCAATATTTTCAGCATAAGTGTTTGTATTAGCAGCTTTACTGGTGATCTGTGCAATATCAGATTCATTTGCTACATCTTTAAGTGCTTTAGCTACTGAAGCTTTATAATTATCTGATAAATATTGCATCTTACTAATTTTTTCAACTGCATTTTTAACTAAATTGTTTAATCTTTCTTCACCATCTAAATTATTTATAGCAGTTTGCAAATTAGTAACTTTTTCATTAATTGTTCTATTATATTCTGCTTCATTATTTTGGTTGCCCATTATTGATTTTCAAATTTCATCTTTTAATGCATTTTGAATGTCAATTACAGCTTGATCAAAAGCTGTTTTATTATCAGTTGATGCTCAATTATAATTATTTGTATTTTTCAAGGCATTAGCATCATCAATTTTTTTATTAGTTTCTTGAATTAATGTATTTAGATTATGTGCAGCTGAGCTATTTTTTAAATCATCTTCATCACTACTTTCATTAGTTATTAGACCTTTATAGTAGTCTTTTTGAGCACGAGATAGGGCTGGTTCATTTTCAATAGCCTCTCTAATTTTGTTTTTCTTTTCTGCTTGTTTTTGATCACCATTCAATGATTTAATTGCATTATCAAGATCTGTAATTCCAGGTAGGATTTTGTTATTTACTATAGAATCATCAATCATTGTTCATTTTTTGACTTCATCAAGTAAATCGTTTACTTTTTTGAAACTAGAATCCAATGATTCTTTATTATTCTCATCTGAATTTTTATAATTATTTGATTCTTTAACCTCTGTAGCCTTAGAAATAGCATTTGTAAGTTGATTAATTAAAGCAGAAAGATTAGAAGCTTTAGCTATTATTTCTGCCATTTCTTGTTCAGAGTTAGCATTTTTTAAATTATTTATAAATTCACTACCTTGTGTTGGAGTTAAATTTTTAAATTCATCAATTTTCTTTATATTTTTATCCAAAAGCTCATTATATCTACTATTACCATCCAATTTGCTAATGGTGTTATTAATTTCAGTTAATTTATTATCTAAATCAGTTAAATCTACAATAGAACCTAAATAATCTTCCGGAGTCATTGAACCATTTATTAATGCACCAAATTCATTATTAAACTGAGTTTTATTTAAATCACTTGAAAACTCATAATTCTTATCATTTTTAATATTTGGGATTTTATCTAAAGCTTCTTTTATTTCTTTAGTTTTATTATCTACATTGATTATATTATTAATGATTTTATCATATGCTTCATCATCACTGGCATTTTCAATTGATTTAAGTATTTGCTCTTTTTGCTTTTCACTTAAATTTGGATAATCGTTCATAACCTTATCATATACTGCTTGCCCATTTAGGTCTTTTGTATCTTCTATTTTTCTGTCATTTATTTTTGAATCAACTGATAAAAAGCTTTCAGTTCAGTTATCTTTATTGAAAACATAAATGAATTTGGCATTAATTTTATCTATTGTATTTACTTTTATACTTTTATTTGAATACTTATAGTTGTTGCTATCTATAATTTCATTTTTAAAATCATCTTGGTATCACTCATTTATCATATAAACCATAAATGCTGCCATTACACTTGGTACTGAATATACAATAATTTGTGCTTTAGGAGAATCTTCAGTAATATCTTTCTCTACACTTATTAATTTAAATTCACGAATTTTATCAATAATTGGTTGGATATTTTCGTTAACTACTTGAGGCTTTTTAAATGATGAAATTAATATATGAGATATTTTATTGGCAATCTCAGAATATAGTAACCCTGAAAAATAATTAATTATTATAGGTGATTTAGCAGTTATTTCTTTTTTTAAAAAATTATCTCAAAATGTTTTATTTGTAATTTCTGCATTTTGCTCAATTTTTTTAAAACTTTGATCAGTTGGTTTGGATATAAGATTGGTAGAATTAAAATCGTATGGCATAAAGTTCCTAAATATTAATCCTAAAATATCCTGTTGATTAACTATGGCAATGTTAGATTTTTTATTTGCAAGGTTGTTAAAATCTTTTATAGAAAAAGTTGTATCAGGATTTTTTTCATTAAAATCAAGTGCTTCACTAAAACTATTCAATACTTTTTGGCTATCTCCGATAAATAAATCTAAAAAATTGTTGCATATAATAGCATCAAGCACAGCAGTTGGATAATTTCTTTCCACATTTTTTCCTTGCTTGATACTGCTCATTGCTTTTTCTAGTTTTGATAACAATTTATTAGAAATTGCTTTTTCAAACTTAGCTTCTGGGAATTCTTCACCTTCAAACATCTGCTTTACATATTCTTTGAATTGTTCCATTTTTTGCTTAATAATTTCAACTTGAGCTTCTAATTTAGCTATATTTTCTTGTGATGGATTGTAATAAAAATCAAATGCTTCTTTATATTGTTCGTAATTTAAGCTAAAGTCAAAAATAGGGTAGTTACCAAGTAAATTTCCTTTTTGAATGTATGCTAATTCTGGATTTATATTCTCATTTGTGTTTCCTTCTTTACTACTGATTACAAAACCAACTAATGGTGTAGACAGACCTAAACCAATTGTAGATTTTATAAGTAAATTCTTTATAACTCTTTTAGACATAATTTCTCCTTTAAAGTAAGATGATATATTACTCTTTACTTTCTTTTCTTTTTTGTATTATATCACTTCAGGAAATCCATAATGTGGTTTGCGAATTTTATACAATATTTTTTTGGCCTTATTTTATGGGTTAAAAAATATTTTTTTATTTCATTGTATTTTTTTTCATAATATTTTTGCTTATATAATGTATTTTAAAATAATGAACAAGATAAAACAAAAGCAAGCACTTTCGTGCTTGCCTAAGTGTGTAATTATAATAGTTATTTTTTAGCTTTTACTAACAAAATAATACCAAGGAATCATAAGATTGAACCAATAATGGCTACATATGCTCATCATGGGAATGATGAACTTGCTGCTTTAATGTCTTGCACTACAGCTGATCTAATGACATTATCAATATCTTGCATTGCTTGAGATTGAATTATGTTCTTTAAGTTATTTACTTGTGCTTTTGTAATTTTGTTGTCAGGAGTATTTAAGATATCAAAGTATTTATTTTGTTCCATCACATCTTTGAATGATGCATATGTGCTATTGTTTGTTAAATTATTTAAAGTATCTAGATTTGAATTAAATTCTTCAGTATTTTTGTTTTCTAAAGCATTAACTACATTAATTAAAGCTTGACCAATTGCTTTATCATTAGCTATTTTACTTGCAATAGTTTCTAAACTATCTTTATTTGCTGGGTTATTTACTGTCGTATTAATGTTATTGGCTGCAATAAAGTTTTGAAGTTGTTCTAAAGTTTTTTGATAACTTTGTTCTTTTAATGAACTTGCTTTGTATTGGTCTAAAGCATTATTTAAGTTCATATATTGATCTAAAGCATTAATCATATTTGTTACATCTGCAACTTTATTAGCTGCAGCTTTTTGATTAATTTGAGTCAATTTATCTTTTAACTCTTGAATTTCATCTGCTGAAACTTTTGGTGCAGCAGCGATATCTTTAGCAACTTGTTGAGTTAAGTTGTTTAAATCGTTGCCTAAAGTGTCATTTGCTTCTTTGGCATCTTGTAACACTTTATTTGCATCAGGATATGTTTGTGCATTATTGTATGCTTCTTTAATGCTTTCTTTGGCCTCTGGAGATAAATTATCAAGTCCAGCTAATTCCTTATCAATTTCAGGAACTTTATTATTTGAAATATTAAATTCTTGGTCACTGAATTTCTTAATTTCATCAACTAAAGCTTTTAAAGCATCTAAATCTGTTTGCAATTTATCTGTATTAGACTTATCGGTAGCACTTTGCATTTGGCTAACAACTTTATAGTCTTCTTTAGCTTGTGATAAAGATTGTTTGTATTTTTCTTGCAATGCTTTAGGTGCATTGAAGAAGTTATTTGAATTTAATAAATCTTCATCAGATTTTAATTCTTTATCAGCTTGTTGCTTGATATTATCTAGATTTTGTGTTCCATTTAAAGCATTTGTAGCATTCTTAAGGCTAGTTAAGTAATTTGCAATATCTGCAGGATTATTATTGTTAATTACTTCTCCTGATTCTTTGTTTAGTACAGCTTGAGCATTTGCTAGAGCTTCATTGTAAGCTTTTTGTTTATCCTCATTTGCATAAGTGTAATTAATTGAACTAAATGGTTGATCTTTTAAGCTTGGAGAAATTGCATCAACATATTGTTTTAATTCACCCATATTATTATCAAGTGTAGTTGCATTTGAGGCAATTTGATCAATACTTGCTTTAGCTGCAGCTAGATCATTTATAACATCTGAATTATCTAGGATTTGTTTTAAAGCCTGATTAATAGCATCTCTTTGAGCATTATTTAAGTTATTTAATTTACTAATAGCTTCAACCTTATTTGCTGCTTCATTAGCTAATTCTTGTAGCTTAGCTTGTTTATCAGCTTGTTCTTTAGTTACTTTAGGACTTTGTAACATTTCATTTGAAGCTTGTCTAATAGCGTTTGTGAATTGTGGCAATTGAGCATCTAATTGTTTGCTATTGTTGTAAGCATTTTGTAAGTTATTTTTGTTTACTAGATCTTGTAATTTGCTTGTTTCGCTTTCAAGTCCAAAGTAATTTAGTTCACTTCCAACTTTATTATTTACTGCACCTTGAGTTAATTTATCCATTTCAGCTTGTAATTGAGTTGAAGGTTGAATACTTGTATTAGTAATTGCATCTTTTGTGGTGTTGTATAAATTGTTTAATGCTTCTGAAGCAGAATTCAATGTATTTTGAGCATCAGCTAATGCATCTTTTAAGGTATTAGCAGCTTCTTGATAGAATTGAGCATTTTTACCAGGTTGCGCTAAAGCTTCTTTAGCTTTATTTACAGCTTGAGTAATTGCATCACGCATTTGTTTTGCTATTTCATTATCATTTTGTCCATCAGCTGGTGTAAATTTATTTAATAATTCGTTTGCTGTATCAATTTGAGCCACCAATGGGTTTTGATTATATGCTTCAATTAATTTATCAGCAGCTTCTTGATTTGCGGCTGGGTCATTATTTTCTGCATTTTTAGCAACTTCTTTAGCTTGTGCTAAGGCTTCTTTCATAGGACTAGCTACTGTACCTTGATAATCTTCAGCCATTTTAATAGCATTGTTTAGATTGTTGTTTGCTAAAGCTTTTTCCAATTTCTCAGCTTCTTGATTAAAGAAGTTAGCATCTTTATCTAAATATTGATCATGAGCATCTTTTAAGATTCCTAAAGCTTGTGAAGCAAGTTCATCAGTTGTTTGATCTAATGGTTTTAAAGCATTTTGAACTTTGTCATAAGCTTGGAATAATTTTTCTTTCTTAATGTTTGCTTCTAATTTATTAAGAGCATCTTTATAATCTTGATTTGTAGAACTTGCGCTATTTAATATGTTATTAGCTGGCTCTAATGCAATTTCTTTAAATGAATCTGATGCTTTTAAAGCTTCAGGTAAATTATTAATTGCATTAGTTAATTTATCTTTGTACATAGCTTTTTCAAGTTTATAGTAACTATTAACAATATCAACAGCTTTTGAATTAGGGTTACTGTGCACCTCTTGAGCAGCTGCTATAGCACTAGTTAATGCTTGTGATTTAGGTTCAATTGCATTAGCTTGTGTAATTAAATCATTGAGTTTTTCTTTTAAAGTTGAAAGTAAGTTTTTAGCAGCCATAATAGTTTTATCTAATTCTTCAGCAGCAGTATTATATTGGGATGCTGGTAAATTATCTTGAGCATAAACATTTTCAGCTGCTTTATTTGCTTTATTTAATTCATCTAAACGTTTAGCAATAGAATCTTCAGCAGGTGTAGGATTAATGAATCCTTCTGTATTCAATAATTTTGCAAGTTCTTTTGCTTCAGCTAGAGAGTTTCCTAAACGATTCTTAACTTGTGCTTGAAGTAAGTCTTCATATGCTTGATTAATTAACTCTGTACCTTTTCCTGATTTGTCTTTAAGGTTTGCTTGAGCCAATGAATTTAGAATACTATCAAATTTAGTATCTAGTGAATCTTCTTTAGAATTAATTGCTAAATTATTTCCTCCTGTTTGAGCAATTACTTTCGCATCAGCAATAGCAGTTTGATATTCAGGAGATAATGTTGTTTGAGTGTTATCCAAACTATTTAATAAACTATTCATTTGGTAGTATGATTCGTTAGCTTTTAAATAATCTTTTAATTTATTGTAAGGTTGATTTGAATCTTGATTTGTTTGGAACTCAGTTGAACTTACAGTTGAATTAATTTGATCTTCTAATGTTTTAGCGTTAGCAACATAATTATTGTAGTAAGGAAGGTCTTTAGAATCTTCTAATGGTTTATTTACTGCTTGGTTTAATTCATTAGCGTATTTATATAAATCATTAGCATTAGTATCTGTATATGTTTTAGCCACATTTGCTTTAACTGTTTCTTTTAAAGCATCTAATGATTGTTGTTGGCTAAAGTTTCCTGATTCAATAATTTGTTTTCATTCATCAATAATTGTTTCATTATTACTAATTTGATTTGCTAGGTTTGCTTGACGATCATTAGAAGGCACTAATTCTTGTGCTTTATCATTAACGTTAATTAATTCATTTAAGATTTCAGCATATTTCAATTGGCTAAGTGCTTTATTAATTTCTGTTTTACTTGCTTGATTATTATTTACAACATCTTGCGCTTTGCTAATAATGCTTTGTAGGTAATCAGATTTAGGATTAATACTATTAGCTTTAGTTAATTCGTCTGATAAGTCTTTTTTAGCTTGAGTTCTTTCTTTAGCATTTTGAATTGCGTCTTGTAAATCTTTTGCAGCTTGAGCTACTTGTTCAGGAGTTAATGTTCCTTTTTCAAGCTCTTGAGCATGTTTAATGGCGTTAGCTAATTCAGAATCATTTAATGTACCATTTTCACTTGTAGCTTGTTGAATTGCTTTATTTAAAGGATCTTTCAAGATAGCATCTTTTAATCCAGCTATAGCTTGATCATATTTATTAGTTTCTTTATTTTGAGCAATTGGTTTGTCTTTTGCTAATTCATTTTGTAATTTTTCTGAAGGAGCTGTAATTTCTTGAGCTTTTTTAATTAAATTATTTAATTCTTCTAATTTAACAGCATTATTTAATTTATCTACTTCTTGTTGAATATTTTCTGTTGTAGGTAAAGTATTTCCAGCTTGCATGTTATTTAAGGCTTCTTGGGCATTAGCTATAGCTGTAGTTAAATCATTTGATTTATTATCAACATTATTAGCATTTTGGATAGCTTGATATAAAGGTTCTAAAGCAACAGCATTTTTAGCTTGTAGAGCTAATTTGTCTAATTCTTCTTGTGATAATGAATCTTTAGCTTGAGATAAAATGCTTTCTTTTTTAGCTTGTAAAGCAGCAGGTGATTGCTCAGTTACTTTATTCAATTCATCTTTAATAGTTTGAATAGTTAAGTCTTTCTTAATTTGAGCCAAGTTAGCATTTAATTTTTCTGTTAGTGTTTTAGCATCATTTAATGAGATATTTTGTTGATCTTTATCTTCTTCACTGTAAGTTCCTAAAACTATTTTTGCTTGTTCAAGAGCTTGAGTTAAGTTAGTTTTAGCATCTGAACTAGGTAAAGCATCAAATGCTGATTGATTATCAGTTACAAATGTACTTGCAGCTGTATTTGCATTTCTTAATGCTTGCATTTGACTATCTAAACTTGTTGCTGCTTCAATGATAGGTTTTAAATCATCAAACTGTGTAGATACTTGTGTAACTTGAGCATTTAAAGCGTCTTTTTGAGCTTGTGTTAAATTAATTAAGCCATTAATTTTTTCACTTACTTTATTTTTCAATGCAGCAAGTAATTTATTATATTCTTCTTGGTATTTTTCTGCTGAAGGAATAATAGGTAAAGAACTTATGTTTGTAATGTTGGTAAATTCACTTTGTGTTACAAAGTTTTTAACTACATCATCAGTTGCATTAATTGCTTCTTGTAGCTTAACATTATAACCATTTAGCTTATCATATTCAGCTTTTAAATTGTCATATAAGGTTTTAATATTAGCTGTTTCAATTGAGCTAATTTGATCCACATTACCAATTGCATTATAAGAAAGCATAAATTGTTCTTTATTTGAGGCTTGAGCCAAAATTATAGCTTCATTTTGCTTGTTTACATTTAGTGAAGAAATAGGACCATTAATAAAGTCTCTTAATTTTTGCATTTGATCATTTAAAACTTGAGCATCTGCTTGTGCTCCATTTCCCAATGGTAAATGTAGCACTTTACTTACTTCAGAGAATTTATTTGGTAATTTATCACTTGCTTCAGCAATGTTTATAGTATCTGGATTAAATAAACTTGGATCACTATATTTAGCCACTAATGCATTCTTTTGTTCTTGTGTTAATGCTGTGTATGTACTTAAATCAATATTTGAAGAAGCATTTAAATCATTAATTTGACTTACTTGGTATAAGATGGCTTGTAATCTTCAAATTCATGGAAGATTATTTACGTAGTATTTTAATCCCTCAAATGTAACACTATCATTTTGTAAATTAATAGCATTAATTGCACTTGTTTTGTCTTGAGCACTTACATTGCTTAATGAATTAATATATTCAGTTGCTCTGGCTACAACTAATTGATTGATTTGGTAGTAGTAATCATTATCTTTTTCAATGCTATAGTTAGCTCAATCTAATTTAGCAATAGCTTCTTTAAATTTAGTTTTTTGAGCCTCATCAAATAATGAAATAGCACTATTATTTACCTTATTAATTTCATTAAAGTAGTTAAGGATATAATCAGCATATTGATCTTGAACAGCAGTTTTTCTGCCATTTAATTTATTAGCACCTTGTTCTAATGATTCTGCTAAAGTATTAATCATTTCAGGTGTATAAACAAATGTATTATATGGGCTATTAGCACGATCAATACCGGTAAATAAAGCTAATGGTACACCTTGAGTCTTAATATCTTTTGGATTTGTTGTTAAAGGATTAAATTGCAAGTTTCTTTCTCAAACAACAAGTTGAGTTGCGGTAGTTAATAATGCAAGAATTTGACCTTGTAATTGTGGCATTGCAAAGTCATATACTTTTTTACCATTTTGTTCAGTTGTACTAAAATATGTATCTAAATTTTCAAGCCCATAGAATTGTCCATTTTCAAATACATTTGTTCCCTTGTTTTCATCTATTTTAGGTGTATTTCCATAGTATTTTGCCAATACATCAGTTAATTTTTGTAGTGCATCTCTTGTATCTGAAATTTGTTTATTTCATTTTTCCAGCTTAGTAGCATCATTATTTTCATTAAATGAGATATTTAATAGTTCACTAGTGAATTTATAATATTGAGCTAAATTTAGAAGTGCTTTAGGGAATGTATTCGTTTGTCACTGAGCATTTTTTGGTATATAAAGCATTGCTTTATCAGTATTATCAATTAAAATATATTGATTATCAGCAAACCGTGATAACTGACCTTGTTTTTTTGATAGGAAATCATTAACTGCTTGTTCTGATGTTAGTGAAGCATTGTTTGCTTCTAAAGCTTTTTTATACATATCAAGTATTACTTCAGTCAACTTATATTGTTTACTTGTATCAACATATTCTGCAGATATACTTGATTTTGGTAACTCTGTTGGGTTTGCATAGTTTTTAGCTTGTCATAAGAAGTTTGCAGAACCCGAATCTAATGTAGTATTTGGATAGAAATAATATACCGCACCAGATTCATCTGTTCTAGCAATATATGAACTATTAGCATGGAATGAATTTGAAACTTTGTATGTAAATTGTTCAACGCTACCATCATAACTGATGCGAATTGTATAAGGTGCCTCTTTTGAATCAGTTGGTTGAGAGTATGAAGTGTTAAATTGTTTTTCAGTAAAGTCTAAATTGTAATTTACATTATTAAAAATTGCATTTTTTGCTTCTGTAGATGTTGCAACAGTAATGATTGAATTTTGCATTGCTGCTACTGAATATATTTTAGCTAAAGCAAGTTCTCTGGCTTCATAATTTTCAAGTAATTGATTTGGATTAGGTTCATTAGGTTTTTTAGATGCAATTACATTTCAAAGTTGTGATTCATATGCTTGCTTGTCTTGTGAGCTTAATTTTGTCAATTTACTTGAAAGTTTAGCAATTAAACTAGTAACATCTGTTGTTATTGATTGATATAAAGAAACAGTTGTTTGAGGAGCTAAGTTTTTATCCATTTCAGTAATTGTTGCAAGAGTAATTTGTTCATTGTTAACTTGTGCCTGAGCAAATGTTTCTACTTTTTGAATTAATTGTCCAAGCTGTGTAACATTATTTAAAAATTTAACAAATGTTTGATCGTTATTTGCTCCATTTGCGTTTTGAATATTCTTGTATTTACTTTCTGTTAATACAGGATTATATTTTGCATAAGTCTCTTTAGCTTCTTGTAGCTTATTGTTTAAAGAAACAATAGCATTAACATAAGCAATAACATCATCACGATTAGTTTGTTTTAAAATATTATTTTTGAATGCTTCTTTATATTGAGCTGAATAAATTGTTGTGCTATCAATTAGTTCAAAAGCTTTTTGTATAAATTCATTAGCTGTAAGTTCTTGCCCTTCAGCAAATCCTTTTCCTTTAGAATTTAATAATGCATTTGAAGCATCAACTATATTGGCTGATAAATCTTTTAATCTAATTGCAACATTATTGCTATCTGAAATGTTATTTCCTTCAATATTGAAGTTTGGAGTTCAATTATCTTTTTGTCAATTCTTGATTCCTTCATAAGCTGAGTCAAAAGCAGCTCTATTTTCAGGAGTAGCAAATAAATAAGCTACATAATTACTCATTTTTTTAGTTTCTGGGTTAGTTCAATTTGTTAAATTAAGATAATTTTTAACATCTTGAACATTTTGAGCCTCACTACTTGGCTGAGCAACATAAGCTTTAATTCCTTCCATATTTTCAAGTGTACTTAATGTGCTTTTTACATCAAATAACCCTTGTTTAATATCATTTTCAGCAATTCATCAATCATTATTTACAAAATGATCTACTCTTCAATCACTATAAACTGAATTGTAAAATGCATTTTGTTGTTCATCAAGAAGTTTTTCATTTTTAAATGAATAATTTGTTCCATTGTAAATGGATTTAGCAGCTGCAGCAGAACTTTCGCTTGTAGCAGAATTTATGTAATTTAAAACATTTAATTTTTCGTATCCTCATTTATTAGTATTTGATCCTACTCATTGAGAGTAATTGTAAAATACTATTTCACCATCATATTTTAATGAATTTGAATCAAGGAATGTTCCACCTAAAGAAAATTCTCCATTATCTTCTGGTTTAAATGTATAGTCGTGATTATTGTTTGAAGTAAAGAAGGCTTGTTGTCCACCATTTGTATAAACTTTTTTCAACAATAATTTTGAAGGATTCATTAAACCATTGTAACTTTTTTTCATTTCTTCTGGTCATAATGATGTATCAGAATTAAAAGCTAAATTTAGAGTAAATTGCTTTCTGCCAGGAATATATCCATCAGTTTTAGCTTTATCTACTACATCAGCTGGTACTGAACCAATTTTTGTATCACCATATCATAATTCATATCCATAGCCATTTGGAATAAAATAATTATTTTGTCCAGCTTTAATACCAGCTGGTGAAGAAATTGCTTGTTCATTGACTTTTACATTAATTGTTCTATATTTTGAACGTGAATAAGAAACTGAATGAGCAGCAACAAAATTACCTCCACTTCCAAATCCTGAATTTCCTCTATATCCTGTAAATACAGCTGTTATACCACCATTTTGATTAGATGTGAAAGCATTGTAACTGGCTCCATTTATTGGGTATGTTGCTTGATTATCAATAGTTTCAAATTCAACTGAAATTGTTGGTTGATATTGCGAATTTTTATATCATCATGCTCCTGCTGAAACTTGGAAGAATAATACAGATCCAATATTATCTTTATTTTTAGCTAATGCAGTATTTTTATTATTGGTATTTAAATAAGTAGTTAACAATGTTTGTCATTCAGCGCTTGGATTACCTGTTTGAGTTGCATCCCCAACAAATAAATTATTAACTGCTGAAATATTGTTTTGATATGAATTAGCCAAATTACGATACATAATATTATTTAATAAAAAAGGTGTATTGTAATATGAGGAATTATTAGCTCATCCTGATGGAGCTAAATATGGATTGTTAAATGCTTGTGAATAAACAGCTGAATTAATTCCAATTGTAATATCACTATTTATAAAATCATTTTGGTTATATATTTTGTTTTTGCTTTTTTCATAATAATATTTTGGATCAGGTAAAACAACATCACCTGTTATTACAGGTTTAGAATTATTATTATCTAACAAATTATAAATGTAACCTTTATTGTTTGTATTAGGTAAATTAATATCACCATAATTAAAGTCTTTAGCTTTCACAATAATACGTAATGAATTATCTACAATTTGCAAGTTTTTAGTCAACATTAAACCAAAAGATAAGTTTCCATATGCATCTGGTCTATAATTATTTCTCTCTGATGGAATTTCAGTATTAGTTGGTGAACTTGGAACAAAGAAATTGTTATAAGTTGCTCTTCAACGTCTGGTTTTAGCTTTTGAAATATCATAGTATGGACTAGTTCCTTCATTACCTGATGTTATTTCTTCAATATGAACAACATTTTGATAGTAAGGGTTTTGAATTAAAGTAACTCCATCACTTGCAACTGATGAGTAATTACCATTCCAATTTTGATATAGTTCAGTACTTTGTATTTTAGATGTCCATTCTAAATTGTTAGCATCCATTGATGGGAATAAGTTACCAAAAATAGCACTATCATTTTGATTCTGACCATTTTTTCTTAAATTAATATATTTATCAGTTTGATAGCTTCCAGTAAATTCTGTACTATCTCCTCCAAATTGTTTTACTTCCTGACTGTCTGGATTAGCAGAGACAGCAGCAAATATTGGGTAAGTTAATACGCCAGCTGCTGCCAATGGCAGTAAAACTGCTTTCATTTTATTTTTCATAAACTCTCCTTTTAAAAGTTATATTTTTATTCTTTGATTATATTCTTATTTTTAAAGAATTTCTATATTGTGACTAAATAAAGATTATTTCTTTTTAGAAACAATAATACCTACAGCTGTTAAAAATGAAATAGCTGATATTGCAACTAATACTCAAACATATCAAAATGGGTTAGAGTCTTTTAGTTGTTCTTTTGCTTGTTGTAAGATATTTTTTAGTTTTTGTTCCATTGTCTCAATTGTATTTTTATCTGATGTATTAACCAAGTCTCTAGCATCATTTAAAAGTATTTCAGCTTGAGCCAATGAATCATGAATTTCATTTGCAATAGTTTTATCTATTCTGCTTTCAACACCAGAAACAGTAATAAAGCTATTTAAATCTTCATAAGCTTTCAATAATTCTTTAGCAGCTGCATTTATATCTAAAGCATGTGCTGCTAAAACATTTAATTCTGCTAAACTATTTAAGTTTTTGCTTTGCTGAATAAAGTTTGTTTTAACTTGGTTAGTTAAATTAGCTAAATTTTTGTTTATATTATTATCAAAAGCTTGTAAGTTGTTTTCGCCATTTAATGAATTTTTTGAAACTTGTAAATTATTTTGCAATTCTTTAATTTGTTCAGTTGTTATACCTGCAAAATTATTTTTAGAATCAGTTTGAATATTTTTTAATGCCTGATCAAAATTAGTCTTTAAATCCTCATTTGCAAACTTATAAGCATTTGAATTTGTATAGTTACTTACTTCATTAGCAAATTTAATTAACTCTTTTATGGATTCTACTTTAGCATCAACTTGATCAAGAAGCTCTTTTATTGCCTGTTTGCTTGTTGCATTATTAATTTTTGCTTCATATGAATTTTGATCATCTGTAGCAATATTAGAGTTTTGTCTAATTTGGCTTATTGCATTTAACTTTGCTTTTTGCAAGTTGCTATTTCCATTTAGTATGTTTTCAGCATTTTGTAAATCTTGAGTTTGATTATTTATTTTTGCAACAAGATTATTAATATCTAAAACTGAAGTTAGAGCTATATCATTTTTATCATTTCCATAAAAGGTTTTTGCATCATTAATTGCTTTATTAAATTCTTCTTGTTTACTTAAATCAGATTCTAAGTAATTTGGTGTATTTTTTAATTCATTAGAAGAAGAAATTTGATCATTAAAATTGTTTAATGATGTTTCTAATGCTTTTGCACCATTTAATATTTCATTTACATTAGCAATTGTTTGTGATTCATTAATTAATTGCGCTAAGATTTCTTTTTGTTGATTTGATAAACTATTTAACTTTTCAATTTCTGAATTGGCATTATCTTTAGCGTTTTGCAATTGCTTATCTCCATCTAAGGCTTTAATGTTATCTTGTAATTTTGTTGAAGCTTGAGTAATCTCCTCTAAAGATAAAGAATCCTTAGCTTGTTGCAGAATTTGATCTAATTCAGCATCAGAAGTTTTATTATTAAAATCATTTTTAATTGTTTCACTTGCTTCTTTATATGCAACTTGATTTTTAACTTCTCTGGCTTGGTTAATTGTTGCCTTTAAAGTTGAAATAGCATCATTTAAATCATTTGCATTTTTTTCTTGTTGATCTAATTGTTCAAAATTAGTTGAAGCATTAATCTTTTCAATTAAAGCAGATTTTTGTCCATCTGATAATTCTAATAAAGTTTTAACCCTTTCAACTGCTTGTTGTTTTTGTTTTTCAAAGGCATCAACATCTGAATTAATTGCTTGAGATGCTTGTGCTATTTGTCGTTGTAATTCATTTAATTGTTCACTTGTTACATTGACATTTAATAGATTTCCACTAAATAGTTCATCATATTTAGCAATAACTTGATTGTATTTCTCTTTAGCATTTTCTGATAAAATCGCTAAATTAGCATTTTTTAAAGCTTCCATTTTTTCTTTAGCTATCTTACTACTATTAGCTAGTGCATCGAGATTTTCTGATCGAGAAACTATATCATTTATATCTTGAGTAGATTTTGATGTATTAATCTGGTTAATAAGTTCATTTTTATATTCTGGGCTTAAGTTTTCTTGCGCATTAATTTTTGCAATAGCGTGTTCTTTTGCTTCTTGTAATTTTTGATCACCATTTAAAGCTTCTAACGCAGCTTTTAATGTTTCAATACCTCTTGAAATATCAATGGTGTCCACTGTCACTAACCCTTGAGCAATGTTATCTTCAAATTCTTTAACCAGATCATCAACATTTGTTTTAAGCTGTTCATCGGCTTCTAAATAAGCAGGTTTATTAATAATATTTTTTGCCTTTTCTAATTCAGCTTTATATTCACCTGTTAAATTATTTAATTCATTAGCATCATTAATTAATCCATTAAGATTATTTACATTTGGAAGAGACAATAACTTTTCAGCAAATTGTTCTTTTTGCTTTTGACTTAAGTTTGGTAAATTATTTATTTTATTTGGAAGAAAATCAGAAATATAATCTAATTTCTTTTCAAATTCTTCAGATTCATTTAGTGAATTTAAAGCATCAGCTTGGTTTTTTAAGTCATCTTTTGCTGTTTGTGAAATTGGTAATGTTTCTATTTTGCTATACAATTCGTTAAGCCGATCATTACCATTTAAACCTCTAACAGCTGGGAATGTTTCTCCGCTTTTATTGGTGTAATCTTCCATTGTAGCATCAGCAGGAAGATTGTTTAGAAAGTCTGAAAAGTTTTTCAGTGCTCTATCAAACTCTAATTGTTTCTCTGGTGTTGCCAATTTATAGTTAGAAGAGTTTTTAGTTTTTTCAAGAGCAGCTTTGAATTCTTTTGCTTTACGACTTACTTTATCTGACTCTAAAGCATTTTGAATAACCTTATCACTAGATTCTAAATCATCAATAGGAGTCTCATTTAAAGATTGCATAAATAAGTCTTTTAATGTTTCTGGAAGAGCGAGATTTTTTAATTTTTCACGTTGTGCATTTAAATATTCTTCTTTAGCTTGCTGTAATGCAGATTCATATTCAGCTAATAATTCTTGCATCTTTTGCTCATTTGCTTTGTAAGTTGCTGCATCAAAATTATTATTTAAATTTTTTAATGCAGTTTTACTTGCTTGAAGTTTTTCTGAAACTGAAGAATTGTTTAATAATTTTTCGGCTAAAGCTTTTTTTGCTTTTAATTGCTCATATAATCTTTCTTCTTCAGGAGTCATTTTTCATTTATTATTGTCAATAATTTCACTTGCTGTTGCAACTGCATTAGCAATATTTATTACTTCTGTTGTTGATGTAGGATTTAATTTACCATCAACAATAAGGTTATCAGCATTATCTAATGCATTAAGCACCTTTTCTCTATCTACTTGATTTGTAATTAATTTGTCTAAATTACTTGCTTCTGGATCCTTTTTAATTTGTTCTAATGTTTTTAGAATTTCAGCAGCATGCTTATTATATGTATCAATTCCATTAACTAAATTATTAACTTCATTAAATGAGAGTGAATCTTTTATTGATTGTTTTACTCTTTCAATAGCCTCAGGAGAAAAATTGCTCATTTTTTCACTTGCAGCTTGAATTGCTTTTGCTTGATTGCTTTCACCATTTAAATCTTGATATGCAGCTTCTAATTTAGATTTTAATTGTTCTAATGTTTCTGAATTGATTTCCTTATTAATTCCTTTATCAGAATCATTTAAAAACGCATTTTTATAAGCATTTAAAGCATTGTTAAAAGCTTCTTGCTTTTCAGGATCAGCAACTAAGTATTTAACTTGATTTCTTTTATCTGAATATTGATTTGCTGTTTCTACAATCTTTTCATATTGTTGCATTAAATTATTAAGAGATTGAGTATTTGCACTTAAGTCCTCAACATTAGATAATTCAGCTGCATTAGTTGCTAATGCTTCATACACTGCTGGAGCAAGCTTTTCTTTAAGTGCTTTTAAAGCATTAGAATTGCTTTCTTTTGCTAAAGCTAAATTAGAAGCAGCTTGTTGCTTTAAAGCTCTCAATCTATTTCTTTCAGCTTCAATTGCTGGATTAGTATTGTTATTATTTGGTCCAAAAATTTGGTTTAATAAATTTTGCATTTTTCCTGAACCATCTCTACCAGCTCTAATATTATGAATTCCTGAATTAATAGCCTTCATATCTTTAGTTTCTTTAATCACTGTATTAAAGTAATTAATAACATTGTTCACTAATACATCTTTTTGGTCACTGTTTAAGTTTTTATAAAAATTTGTATTTTTATATGTTTCTGGGTCTAATGAATCGATTTCATCAAATAATTCTTGCATTAAGTTTTTATAATTATCAACACCTTGTCTAATTCTTGTTGCATTTCCTCATCCTGCATATGAATTTTGACCAGCTCCACCTATATTCCCTTGCATTGTAGCATACATTGAAAACATAATGGCAATTGGGCCAACATGAGTAAATGCTTCATTGTCCACTTCCTTGCTTGGTGTATCTAATTTTGTATTAATATTTTTTACTGGTTCAATTAAGCCTTTGTATGAATTTCAATTTCCATTAGCTACTAAAACAGCTAATGAGTCAACCTTTCATTGCTTTAATTTAGCTCTAAATTGCAATTCTTCTGGATTTTCTGCATTTCATCAAATTTTTAAAGTTGAATTTGGGTAAAAAAATGATCCAATTAATTTTCGTACAATATCTGTATAACTGTTAGAAATAAATTCTTTATTATCAGGTTGATTTAATCTACCTCATAAATTTGCATTATATGTTGTTCCTGATAGTCCACTTCCTTCCATTAAGAAATAGTAAGGGTCACCAAATGCCATTCCTTGCGCAGCCAAATAATACTTAGTTAAATAACCATAAAATTCATCAATCTTATTTTTGATTCCTTCTAATGCATTTGTGGTTCCAGCAGAATCAATCATGTTTTCTAATTGATTAATGTCTATATTTCTAAATCCACCAATACCATATTGAAACTTTAATGAATTTAAGTATTCCTTTAAGTTGATTTTACTTGTTTCAAGTTCATTTGAAACTATTAAATTGTTACTCGCAGAAATAGCAATTAAAGGTGTGCTAGCTCCTAAAATAATTCCTGTTATAACAGTTTTTTTAATTTTATTTTTTAAGTTCATTTTTATCCTTTCATCAGCTTTCAAAAAAGCAAAAAGTTAATATATATTAAAATTTACATTTATTTTATCACTTTTTAAAATTTTTACAAAAAAATTTTTATCATGTTTTTTGTAAAATTATTTATAAGTAAAATAAATTGCATTTTTTACTATCTTGATTTATCTTTTGGTTTATATTATTCTTCATTTTTTTATTTATCATACCAAGCTAATGATATTAATAAAGATTTATTTTTTAGCTTTTTTAACTAAATAAAATATAATAAAAACATGAATAAAATATATCTACACACCAATACCGAATATTCGTTTTTAAATTCAGCAATTAGGGTTAAAGAATTAATAAATTTAGCTCGTGAAAATAATTTAAAATATCTACCATTGACTGATATTGATAATTTATATGCTTTGCAGTATTATTGAGAAGCTCAAGCAGCATATGGAATTAAACCATTAATTGGATTAGAGCTTAATCTTGTTGAGGGATTTTGCGTTTTTTTACTTGCAAAAGATAATGAAGGATATCATTTTTTAAATGATTTAATTTACGCTAGAACAAGTGGAAGAGAAATTTCTTATTATGAATTAGAAAATGAGCATGTATTTGTCATTGATCACCAGCTGCAAGGTTTAAAAGCAAGAAACATTGTTGTGAAAGAATATTTAAATAATTTCTATTTAAACGCAAAAACAACCCAAGAAATCCAAACTGTCTATGCTCCTTGCAAAAAGATTTTATATAATGAGCAAAATGAACTACTTCCTATATTAAACAGTATTGCTGGTAGAGAATCTAACTATGTATTTTATACTGAATATTTAGATGAAGATGACTTTAGTGGCTTAGATTCTGAAGTAGAACAAAATATTTTATTTATAGCAGAAAATTGCAATGTAACCATGCCTGATAAAAGTATTAAGCTAGCAAAGTTTCCGGGTAATGTGAAAGAAGAATTAGCACGCTTAATGTCAAATAAAAAGGCATTAGACTTAATTTATACATATGGCGAAGATGTAGTAACAAGTAGAGTTTATTATGAATATAATGTAATTAAAAAATTAGGTTTTTTAGACTATTTCTTAATTATCCAAGATATTATTAATTATGCTAAAAGTCATGGAATAGCAATTGGTCCAGGACGTGGGTCAGCTTCTGGTTCCTTAATTTCTTATTTACTAGGAATTACTGATATTAATCCATTAGAATTCGATTTACTTTTTGAAAGATTTTTAAATGTAGATAGAGTTTCATTACCAGATATTGATATTGATATTCAAGATACTCGTAGAGATGAATTATTACAATATATCAAAGATAAATATGGACAAAACAATGTGGCCTTAATTAGTGTTTTTCAAACCCTTGCACTCAAAAACTCACTTAGGGATATTGCTCGTTATTTATCGATTCCTGTTCCTGAAGTTGATAAAATTTGTAATGCATTAAAAAATACTGATGAAAGTTTGATACAAGCTTATCAAAGCAACGAAAAATACAAGATGCTAGTTGACATGTACCCAAAATTACACCAATATGCTAGTCAAATTGAAGGATTGCCTCGTCAAGTTGGTATTCATGCTGCTGGAGTAATTATATGCGATCGTGATATCAAACATGTTATTCCGGTTTCTAACAACCAAAACACCTTGCCTCAAGTGCAATTTACACTTAATTATCTTGAAAGATTTGGATTAATTAAAATTGATTTCTTAGGACTTAAAAATTTAACTATTTTACAAGAAATAGAAGACTTGATTCCATCACAATATCATTTTGATAACATAGTTGGAAAAAGTTATGGCAAATTTATTGATCCCGATGTTGCTAAATTGCTTAATAATTTATTAACCAATGGGATTTTCCAATTAGAATCACCTGGAATGCAAAATGCTATCAAAGAAGTTCATATCGATTCTTTTGACGACATTTATGCAATTATTTCGCTTTTTAGACCTGGACCGATGCAATATATTTCAACTTATAGTCGTAACAAGCTAAAACCAGATAACATTGAAAAACTTCATCCAGCATATGATGAAATAGTCAAAAACACCTTTGGTATTATTTTATATCAAGAGCAAATTATGCAAATAGCTCAAAAAGTAGCTGGCATGTCATTTGCACAAGCTGATTTATTACGTAGAGCTATTTCTAAAAAAGATGAAACTAAATTGCACAGCTATAAAAGTGATTTCTTTGCTGGAGGGCTTAAAAATGGCATTTCAGCTGAAATTCTAGAAAAAATATACTCTAACATTGAACGTTTTGCTGCTTATGGATTTAATAAATCTCATGCAGTTGCTTATGCCCTTATTGCTTACAAGCTCGCTTATTACAAAGTTAAATATCCACTTATTTTTTACAAAGTGTTAATTTCAAATTCTTCTGCCGACCAACAAAATATTAAAAAATATGTATCTGATGCAACTAGCCAAGGAATTAAGGTATATTCACCTGAAATTAACCATTCATCAGAAGTAGTTGAAATTGATAATAATGAATTATATCTGCCTTTATTGATGATTAAAGGACTTGGAGCAGTTGCTGCAAGTAAAATTGTAGAAGAACGTAAAATAAATGGCCCATATAAGAGTTTTTTAGAAGCTTATTTAAGGCTTAGAAATCTAGCTAATGTTTCAGAAAGTATTTTGGATAATTTAATTAAGTCTAATACTTTTAGAGAATTTGGTGGAATTGACACTTTATTAAATGCTAAAGAAAAATTCGCTTTACCATTTAATAAGTTATTTGAAGATTCTTATAAAAAAGTTGTTGGTGATAAAAGTGCTTTATTACTTAACTTTGTTAAGGCTCAAGGTATCAATGATATAGTTATGGAGCTAATTCCAACTAATTTAGCTGAAGAAATGAAATCTGAAGCTGCGCTACTTGGTGCTGTTTATAATGCTTTAAGTTCACTACGAGAATCAACCGGTTATAAACAATTAATTGATGTTGAGCTTAGTCCAATTTGAGTAAAATGCTTTATGTCTAAAGTGCAAAAGGATGCCAAAGGCAGACCAAGAGTTTCATTAACTGACAATAGCAAAAGCATTATGGCTTTTGGATTTTCTCCTCGTGCAAGCGAAATTTTAAACCACACACAACCGCGTATGGTTATTGCTTTATTAAAATTATCAAAAGCAAATTACTACACATTTATAGACTGAAAAGAGATTGAAGATGAGCAAAACTAATATTCACTTGATAATTGATGGAAACTACTTAATGTTTCAGTCATTTTATGCTACCTATTATGGAAATCCAGATAACATAATGCGTGCTTCAAATGGAACACCAACTAATGGGATCAACTTATTTTTACACCAATTAAATAAACTAATTGAGTTTTATCAGCCTCAATATTTATATATTGCTTTTGATTCAAAAGATAAAAGCTTTAGACACGATCTTTATAATGATTATAAAGCCGGAAGAGCCAAGGCACCAAACGAGCTTTACATTCAATTTGACTTAATCAAACAAATTCTAGATAACTTAGGAGTTATACAACAAGAATTAGCTGGCTTTGAGGCTGATGATTTAGTAGCAGCTTATTGCCATAAAGTGGCGCTAGATGAGCCTAAAATTATCTTTTCGCGTGACAAAGATTTACACCAGCTAATAAGCCCTAATATTAGTATTATTCAAAAAGAAAACTATGGGTATTCTTTATTAACTGATGAAAACTACTTTAAAAATTATGGCTTTTTACCTTCACAAGTAATCGATTACAAGGCCCTAGCTGGTGATAGCAGTGATAATTTGCCCGGAGTCAAAGGTATTGGGGAAAAAACAGCTATTTCAATCCTTGAAAAATTCCATACTATTCCGAATTTATATGCTAATCAAGATCAATGGGATAGTATGCTAACTAAGGGAGTAATTAATAAATTAATTGCTGGCAAAAATGATGCTTTATTCTGTTTACAAATGGCTACTTTAAATCCAAATATTGATAACTTTAACTCTAATAAAGATGCTTATGTTTTAAACTTAAATATTCAAAATGCTTTGCCCTTATTAGAGCAATTAGAACTTAAATCAATTATAGATAAATGAAACAAATGATAGCAATTGTTGGGCGAATGGCTTCTGGAAAAAGTACCTTTTTAGATGCTTGCGCCTCATTAGGGTTTAGCACTTTTAATTGTGATGAGTATGTGGCTTCATTATATGGCGATGATAAAGCTTTTATTACACTAATTGAACAAAAATTTGGCAGTTTTTTGCTTTCAGAAGGTAAAATAAATAAAAAACTTGTTAAGAACTGAATAATGCAAGATCCAAGTAATTTAAAAAAGCTGGAAAAAGAAGTTTTTTACAGGTTAAAACAACATTTAACCTTACATAAATATGATTTTGTCGAAATTCCCATTTTATACACTGAAATCGAAGATTTTGCCCCATTATTTAGTCGCATTTTTCATATGCAAATTCAAGAGGATATAAGACAAAAATTTCTGCATCAAAAGGGTGTGGATAACTTTACTTTAGAATTTTTAGATAACCAAAATGACTATGATTGAGACTTAAAAGAAATTTTTCATGAAAAAAAGGTTGTGCATATCCCCTTGGATAAACGTGATAATATAGAAAAAATTTCAAAAGTACTTCTCATGCATGTGAGAGTTAGGTAAAATATGATTACTATCAAATATTTTTTACGTGAAAAGGAGCAGAAATGGACCTACAATATTCATATTTCGCAGTTGAAAAAAATTCAGAAATCACAAACGATGATTTAATTAATTTCAGAGAGTTTTATGGACCATTTTTAGGTTCAAATCCTATCTTCTTATACCAATATTTATTAGATTATGTTAGAGATAGTCAATTTAAGCGTTTTGCTTATGACTATTTATCTTTAACTGTCTTTTTAAACATGGATGAAACTGCTCTTTCCAAGGCTAGAAGACAATTAGAAGCCACAGGGTTAATTAATACCTATGCTGATCACAGTAAAAAAATTATGATATTTTCATTGCAAAAACCATTAAATGCTTTTGGCATTAAACAAAATCAATTAATTACTGATTTATTGCGCAGTAAAGTAGGTGATGAAAATTACAAACATATGATACTAGCTAAAACTCGCCCAGCTACTTATCGTGATGCTTTTGATGTAGAAGATGTTACTACTGATTTCTTTGCTGAATTCGCTAATAATCAAACAAGCAAAAATGCTATCATGACACAACATAATTTTGTTCAAGATATGCTTCGAATTGGAAAAATGAGAAAAAGTCATGTTGAAAGTGATAAATTATCATTTTCAACAGCTACTAGACTTGAAATTGGTAAAATTAAATATTCTAATGAATATGAAGCAATATTAAAGCTTAATTCAATAGAATTTGCTCAACAATTAATCAATGACGAGTTAGAAGCTAGTTATGTTGCAACATTGCAACAATGACAAGATAAAGTGCAAGATGATAAAATTATTAACTTGATCTTATTTTTATCATTCTACCATTCATCAAAAAGTACTGGTAGACCATTAAAAGAATGATTTAAACATGCAGGAAGCATGGTTAATGAAGTACTACAAATGAACTTACTTGATTTTGCTGTAGTTGAAAACTACTTTGATGGTAAAATTAAAAATACTTATGATATTAAAATTTTTCAAAAGAAGGAAATTCTCAAATCAATGATAAAGTAAAAGGAGTTAATTATGAGTTCAATCAATAAACCTATGCTGGCATTTGATTTCTTAAAAGAAGCTCCAATAAATAAAGAAAACTTAATTGCACAGGTTAAAAAAGAGCCTTTACTTAATAGACTATTTAAAAAATTAAAAGTCTCAGATTCTGAAATCTGAGATTACTTTAATTATTTTATAGATTATAAAAACCAAATTATAAATCCAAATCAGTCACCTTATTTACTTGATTTTAAACGTGATAGTGACAATAAGCTTATTATTGAAAAGAAACTAGCACATAATGAAAAAGGTGATCAGTTTCGTTTATTAAATAATTTATTATTACAACACATTTCATCGCCTTTTTATGACACCACCTTGCAAGATTTAGACATTAATGATAACTTATATTACGATCTAGCTGGAATTAGAGCTGAAATTTTACTTGCTTTAGAGCCTAACCATCAAAACTTTGGTTTACTATACGGAGTTTATTTCCATGGTCCAGCTAACAGTTACCGTACTAAATATCTTTCTTCTGTAGCTAATACTTTTGCTTTAAGCGATGTTCCAGTTGCTTATATTGATCTAAATCAACTTGATGAATGAGTTAAACAACTAATTGGAAATAATGATGATATCAAATATTTAGTTAACGAACTTTCACGGGTTCCAGTTCTAATTATTGATGAAATTGGACTCAAAAACTATACTGAATGATTCCTGGACACAGTTTTAGTTAAAGTATTGCAAAATCGTGCACAAAATCATTTATTAACTTATTTTGGCTCATATTATCCACTTAGTGCACTAGCTAAAACCTTAATTACAACTAAAAAAGGAAATGTCGTAACTACTATTTCTAAACCTTTAATTGATAAAATCATCCACTTAATTATTGAACTTACTAAAGTTGAAACCTTTATAGGAGTTTAGAAAGGAACCTTATGGATAAAATTAAAATTGTTTTAGCTGGAACTCCGCAATTTGCTGTTCCAGTTTTTGAAGAAGTTATTAAAAACTTTGAAGTAGTTGCCTTAATTTCTCAACCTGATCGTCCAGCTAATCGTGGATATAAGCTTGAGGCTACTCCAACTAAATTACTAGCTCAAAAGTACAACATACCTGTTTTTCAACCAAATAAGATTTCAGAAATCTATGAGCAATTAGCTGAAATGGACTTTGATATTTTTCTTACTTGTGCTTTTGGCCAAATTATTCCTGAAAAAGTACTCGCTTTACCTAATTTAGCTGCTTTAAATGTGCATGGTAGTTTATTACCTAAATATCGAGGCGCTGCTCCAATTCAATATGCTTTGTGAAATGGTGATGATGTCACTGGAATTACTTTAATGTACATGGTTAAAGCCATGGATGCAGGTGATATGATTGTTAAAGCTAGTTTAAATATTTTACCAACCGATACTAGTGATACTTTATTTGATAAACTTTCTGCTCTAGCTGCTAGCAATATTGTAACTTGACTAACAAATTTTGCTCAAGGAAAATATAAGCCAGAAGCCCAAGATCCTTTACAAGTTTCCCTTAGCCCTAAGCTTAACAAAGAGGATGCTTATTTAGACCCAAATTTAAGTTTGGAAGAAGCTTTTAATCGGATTAGAGCTTTTAGTTCAAATCCAGGTTGCTATTACTTAGTTAATGATAAAAGAGTCAAAATTTATTATGCAAGTATGCAAAAAGTTCCAAATGCTATTAGATTAGATTTTGCTAATGGTCCCTTATGAGCAACTGATTATCAATTTGAAACCAAAAAGCGTGTTAAAATTGTTTAAAAAATAGTCAAGCTAGAAATTTAATATACTAGCTTGATTTTTTTCTGATATAAATAAAATATTTATATCAAACTAGCTAAAAATGTTTATAATTTAACAAGCTATTTTAAGGAGGAAAAAATGATTTTTGACAAACTTTCAAATATTAAGAAATATCAAGTTAATCCAGCAATTAAAGCAGCGCTAGAATTAGCTGCAAATGCTGATTTTGATGCATATGAATATGGGATTCATGAGTTTAATGATGACATTAAGCTTGTCAAACGGAATTTTAGCCCCTTATTTGAAGAAAATTATGGTGAATTGCATGATCAACACATAGACATTCATGTTTATTATGCTGGGGATGAAGTAATTTACTTTGATCCGCAACCACGTTATACTCAAGATGATATTTTAAGTGCTTCTAAACCTAATGATGTCTTTTACATCAAAGCACCACAATATCATAATCAAGTCAAACTAAATGAAGGGACATTTGCTTTATTCTTCCCTGGTGAATTACACAAAATCACTTTTGCTAATGAGCAATTAACTAATAAAGACAAAATTATTATTAAAGTCAAATATTAAGGAGATAATGCTATGCATTCTATTAAAAAATTTATATTAAAACCTGGGTTCTATGACACTTGAACTGATGTTACAGTTAAAGGATGAGTTTCATCTAACCGTGGAAACAAAAAAATTCGTTTTATTGAAGTCAATGACGGATCAACTGTTAAAAACTTACAAGTAGTATTTAAAGGCGAACAATTTGATTTTGAAGCTTTAGATAGCTTAAAACCTGGTTCAGCTATTGTGATTAAAGGTACTTTACATGCCACACCAAATGCGCCTCAACCTATTGAATTAGTTGCAGATTCTTTAGTTGAATACAAAAAAGTTGATGAGGACTATCCAATCCAAAACCAAGAAATAAACTTAGAGACTTTACGTGAAATTCCACACTTAAGACACAGAACCAACTTACTTAGAGCTATTATGTTAGTGCGTTCAACTTTAGCACAAGAAATTCACAAATTCTTTATTAACAAAGATTTTTTCCTTATGGCGAGTCCAATTATTACAAGTAATGATGGAGAAGGAGCTGGAGAAACTTTCATTGTTTCAGATCCAAGTTGAGCTGACCCATTTTTTGGTAAAAACAAGAAAGCTACACTAGGAGTTACTGGGCAATTACATGGTGAATCATACGCTGTTGGAATGAAAAAGATTTATACTTTCGCTCCTACATTTAGAGCAGAAAAATCTAACACAAAGAGACATTTAGCAGAATTCTGAATGATTGAACCAGAAGTTGCCTTCTATGATTTATTTGACACAATCGCTTTAGCTGATGATATGCTAAAGGTTGTTATTAGAAACACTATGGCTAAAAATAAGCTTGAATTGGAATACTTAGATCAAGTAACAAACAATGGTCTTTTAGATAGATTAAATCACTTTGTTGAAACACCACTTTTAGTAGTTGATTACAAAGATGCTATTAAAGAACTTCAAAAAGTTAGAGATATTTTTGAAAACAAAGATATCGAATTTGGCCTAGATTTAGGCTCAGAACACGAAAAATACTTAACTGAAAAAGTTTATAATGCTCCAATTGCAGTTATTAACTTCCCTAAAGATTTCAAAGCATTCTACATGAAACAAAATGAAGATGGTAAAACTGTTGCAGCTTTCGACTTACTTGTACCTGGTGTAGGTGAACTTGTAGGTGGGTCTCAACGTGAATCTGATTACAATAAATTATTAACTAGAGTTAGAGAACTAGGAATTGATGAAAAAGACCTAGAATGATACTTAAACTTACGTAGATTTGGACATATGTTAACTTCAGGTTTTGGACTCGGATTCGAAAGACTTGTTATGTATGTAACAGGAACTGAAAACATTAGAGAAGCTATTCCATATCCAAGAACAAATGGAAGCATTAAAATGTAAAGCCACATTTGTGGTTTTTTTATTAAAAGTTTAACTTTACTATTAAAAAGCAGTAAAAAAGAATTTTTTAGTAATAAAAAATATTACATTAGGTGTTACAATACTAATATATTATTAAGATATTAAGGGATGAAATTATGAAAAAATTTAAATTAGTTTTAGGAGCATTAGCTACTCCAGTTCTTTTGCCTATTATTGCTATTTCATGTAATGATGACAATAAACAAATACAAGATCATATTAAAGCTCAAGACAAACAAATTAGTTTATTACAAGATTCTTTAGTTCAAAAGCAAAATGCATTAAATCAAACTAACACACTATTGAATAGCACTTTGGAACAACTAGGTCAAGTTCAACATTCTTTAGTTACAAGCAAAAGTCAAATAGCACAATTGAATAATCAAGTTGAAGAATTGAGCGCAAACAATAAGTCTTTAAAGGTTGATTTAGATAGTAAAAATGCACTACTAGCTCAAAAACAAGCTCAAATCGAGGAGCTAAATGAGACTTTAGCTAGTCAACCTGATAAAATGGAATTTGCCAAATTAAAACATCAGCTAGCTGATAAAGAGCAAGAAATAACAGAATTGAAGCAACAAATTAATCGTGTAAATGATAATAAAACTCAATTAGAGGCCCAAATTAGTTCATTACAAAAACAACTTGCTTTAGTAACAAAACAAAAAGAGCAGCTACAACAAGAAATAAGTAGCAACCAAATGCAATATGCTGCCAACATAAAAAAACTAAATAGCCAAATAACTCAATTAAATAGTGAACTAAAGCAAGCTAACAAACAAAAGCAAGATCTAATTGAACAAGTTGAAAGTTTCAGTGCACAATTGCAAGCAGCTACTATAACTAGCAAAAACCTTCAAGCACAATTAGATAAAAAGACAAGTCAACTAGAGCAAACTCTTAGAGATTACAATATTCTTAATCAACAAGCTGGTTCACTAAAACAACAAATAGCTAAACTTGAAGCAGCCATTAGTGATAATGAAGCCAAGATACAAACTAAAAGTAATACTATAGCAGCATTACAAATTATAATATCAGATAATAAAAATCAAATTAACTTGCTTACTGAACAAAAAAATCAACTTCAACTCAATATTAATCAACTAACCGATCAACTAAATAGTGCTAAAGATCAACTAGCTAGCGCTCTAAGACAAAATCAAGACTTACAAAATCAAATTAAAAAACTAATTGATGAAGTTGAAAAATTAAAGAAACAAAATTCTAATTCTACTAGTGAGGAAAATAAGAATAATGATCAAACTAATTCAAGTCACAGTGACAATGAAACTTCTAATTCAACTCCTAGTTCGAACCAAAATAATAATTCAAATGCATCTCAAGATCTTGATAATGCTAACTTAATGTTTAAGCTAAATGATAACTACACTGTTACCAAGAATGATAAAAGCTTTAATTTAAATTCTCTAGTGACAATTAATTCTAATTATCAAGCTAAAGAAGTCAAAAACACTATTAATAGCCATGGAATTTTAACACCAGATGGCGTTACGATTCCAGCAATTAATACTTCTAATATCGAGACACTTAAAATAGGAAAAGCACTTTCCCACCCACCAGTAGGTAGATGATTTAGAACAGAATCACAATTTGATCCAGATGATTATCATTACTATTTAATGTGAGATGAAGCTGCTAACTGATTTGATGCCAATAAATGATTTAGATACACACCAAATATCAGTAAATCAGATGAAGATAACTATTATCCAATGAGATACTTTGGTAATGGAGGAACTGACGATCGAAGTTGTTGAGCTGCTGCCTCAAGCAATGTTATGATGTGATGAATTCAACAAAATCGCAAATATATTGAAGCATACTACAGAATGCACCCCGAAGATAAAATTATGATGCTAAATGGAAAAGATATTCTACAAAGCTATAATGAAAAAGATTATGCTTTTATCTTTAACTTTTTAGTTGAATACTTTACCGATACCTCAGGATATGCTTTATTTGGTAATGAATGATTACTATCAGGGGAAAAGAATCCTAACTTTAATGCTTCTATTGAAGTTGATAAAATGAAACAAGCTGCTAAATTTAAAGGATTATTTCCTCATTTATTTAACTGAGATAATGCTTCTAAATTAGGAGATTATAAAAAACTAGGTGGTGGTGTTACAGAAGCAGATAAAGTCTTTTCCAACTATGTCAAAGAGGCTTTTGAAAATCACTATGCTGTTTCATTTGTTATAAACCCTTCAGCCTCTTATAATCATGCAGTTACCTTATGAGGAGCTCACTATAATTCAGAAGGTATAATTGATGAAATTTATTATGCTAACTCTGATCACAATAATAAAGAAATGCGCACTAGATCTAGACTTGAAAGAGCTAAAGTTGTTTATTCACCAGATAAAAGAAATATTAGAATTTGACTAGCCCCAGACCAAACTAACTATGAAGAACAAAACAGACGCGGATACCTTATTACTTCTGTTGAAAAATTTAACCTTGGACATGATATTTGAGAAAAATGATATAAAGAACATGTGAATCCAACAGATGATAAAGTTGTAATTAGCATTATTAATGCTGACCAATTTGATGTTTCAAAACCAGGAATCTATCAAATTAAATATCAAGGGACAGATAAGTTTGGTAACACTCAAACACAAGTAGCAAACATTACTGTAAAATAGTTTTAGCACTAGCACATAGGCTGCTAGTGTTTTTTATAAAAAAAATCCAGGACAAGCCTGGAACTAATTAGATTAGTTAACTAATTTAATAGATTATTTGTTTTTGTTTACAAAATCATCTAATCTAGCGTGTTTTCTAGCACCTTTGTTAGCGTGGAAAACACCTTTTGAAACTGCTTTAGCAATTGTTTTGTGAGCGAATGCTACTAATTCAGCAGCTTTTTCGTCTTTAGCTAATACAGCTTCTCTAGCTTTACGTACAGCTGTTTTAACACGAGATTTCATTGCTGAATTCTTTTTGTGTGCTTCTTCCATTTTAGCTATACTTTTGATTTTTGACTTAATGTTTGCCATTATGTCCCCCTTTTTCTAATATGTTTATTGAAAAATCAAGTATATTATATATTAATTTTAGATATTGATAAAATACAAATACTCCTTAATTATAGCTATTAAGTAAATTATTTACATTTATCTAAGCTAAACTTACAATTGCTTTTTGTTCAATAAATAGCCCTTGCAAATAGCGCAATCCGATATAATAAAAACATTATGAAAAGAAAACTAAAAATACTTGAATCATTTGCCGGAATAGGTTCTCAATATAAAGCATTAAAAAATATATATAGTAATAGTATAAGAGAGAGAGAGAGAGAGAGACGAGCTCCAAATTGTACCATTAGGTACAATTGATTGATACATAGATGCAATTATATCTTATCAAATCATCCATTATGGGTTATTGAAACCAGAAACTAATTATTCACATGAACAAATGGCTTGCTTATTGTCTCAATACACCTTTAGCTCAGACTCAAAAAAGCCAGTTTCAAGTTCATACTTCCAAAAGATGAATAATGAAAAACTTAGCAAGATTTTCCCATATTTATATTCTTATGTAAATAATGAATATTTTGCTTCAGTTTATCCTAAACATCAAAGAGATTTAAAATATGTAGGCTGCACAGATATTACTCAATTCGAAGCACTTCCAAAGCATATTGATATTTTTACATATTCATTCCCTTGTCAAGATTTATCTCAACAAGGAAAGCAAAGAGGACTTGAAGGTGGTACTAGAAGTGGTCTTCTTTATGAAGTTGAAAGAATACTAAAAAACAATACAGATCGTCTGCCAAAAGTATTGCTTTTAGAAAATGTAAAGGCTCTAGCTAGTTCCAAATTTAAAGCGCCTTTTAATGAATGAATCAATACCCTAGACCAATTAGGATATGAAACTGTTTATAAAGTAATTAACTCAGTTGATTATGGTTCAGCTCAAAATCGTGAAAGAGTATATGCTGTTTCAATTCTTAAGACTCATTTAAAGAAACCATTTGTTTTTCCTTTACCTCTTAAGGAAAAAGGAAAACAGTTAGAAGATATCATCCACCTAGAACACAGTGATAAACTATTAAATGATTTATTAAAGAAATACAAGCATAATGATTTTTATACTACATCTAATAATATTACTAAGTCTAGACTGTTAGACTATACCAACTTTAATTCAGAGGCTTATATTTACTTACCAAAAGGAAAGGGACCTACCCTCACTGCTAGTGGTGCAAATAGTAGACTTAAGTTTTACTTCCCGGAGCAAAGAACTCTAAAGGCTATAAGTCCTTTAGAATCCTATCTATATATGGGATTTGATGCAGAAGACTATAATAAAGTAGCCAAAAGCAACCTAGTTTCAAATTCCAAAATGATTTACACATGTGGTAATTCAATTTCAGTCGAAGTTTTAGAACAAATCTTTAGAACTATTTTAAAATGTCTAAAATAGAAATATTTAAAATACCCATGTGTACTAAATCTTACTATTCAAAAACATCTCAATCAGCAAAAGGACAATTTGACATTTATGTTGCGTTTGATACAAGTAGATTAATCATTTATGATATTTTTGTTAATTTTTTAAATCTAGAAATAGATTTATGCAATACAAAATCTCATTTTAACAGTAATCTATCTAATTTTAAAATTAGAAAACATATCTTTAGCCAGCTTGGTTTAGAACTCATACCAAGACAAAGTGTTAAAGAAAATAAACTACTTAAATTAAATCCAGAGCAACTTATTAAATTTAGCTCACTAGTTAATACCTATTATTTTCAAGAAAATCAAAAAAATATAAAAGAACTAATATATTTATTAAAAGGCAATAACCCAGGTGGATCAGTTACTAAAAAAGAAAATTCAGAACTAATATTAGATGAAAAAAGAAACTCGAATGGGCGTATATTTTATAACTTGCCATTAATTATTGATGCTATCACAATTGGAATAAATTTTAGTGGTGATAGTTTACATCATATGCTTGCGCATTATCAAATTAGTGAGCATGAAATTAAAAACTTTGATGCTATGATCGAAATAATTAAGAACAATGATTCAATATATCTATGATCTGGAATTTGTATGCTAGAGATAACCGGTATCAATCTTAAAGAACAAAATGATACTTGAATTAAAAATATGAACACATATATTAAAAATCTTTCGAATAGCAATAAACTTTGTAAATCCATCAAAGATACTATTAAGAAATATAGATCAACTTATGCAAAGCGTGTTGAGGGGAAGAAAATATTTGACATTGAATATTCAACAGAAAAAGCTCATATTTACAATGTTGAATGAATACAAAAAGAAGCATTTGACTATTGTGCAAATGATCCAAATAGGATAGATGATCAAAGATATCACAAGATAATTAAGCAAATTTCTGATGAAAATAATTATTTAAATTTAGAGCCTAATATTCATAAAAGTTTTGATAGATATGAATTTAGTTATAATGAAAATGGTAGACTAATTCAAACAAAGCAAGCATTAAAAGAGAATGTAAGAGAAAATACCTTACATAGCTACTATCAAATACCTAAAGATAAGTTAAACAAGCAAATTAAAGATTATATTAAGAAAAGAAACAACTATATAGAAAATAATAATTTGTTAGATAACTATCCTAAGAATTAGAGCTAAAAGTTTAAATTGCTACTTTATTTATAATTACAATATATTTAGAATTATATCTTTACCTGGTAATCTATAATTTGATTAGTATTTTTACAATTTAGTGACAAATTTTAATATAATATATTCGAAATCCTTTCAGAGGGGTTTTCAGTGGAGTACAAAAACAGTGCTCCACTTTTTTATATTTAAAAGTGAAACACTGTATATATAATTAAGATTAAAACCTAACTTGGAATTAATTTTTACCAGCTGCATTTTGTCATAAAGATCAATAAGCACCTTTGGCTTTAAGTAATTCTTTATGAGTACCTTGCTCTAATATTTGTCCATTATTAAGAACAATAATTTTATCAGCATTAACTATAGTTGAAAGTCTGTGTGCAATGATAAATGAAGTTCTATTTTCAACCAGTTTATTCATTGCTTTCTCAACAATAATTTCAGTATGTGTATCAATATTTGAAGTAGCTTCATCCAGAATTAATACTGGAGGATTTTTATAGCTTGCACGAGCTATAGAAACTAATTGTCTTTGCCCTTGAGATAGGTTAGATCCTGAATTTACTAGT
This sequence comes from Mycoplasma milvi, assembly GCF_048284715.1. Taxonomy (NCBI): domain Bacteria; kingdom Bacillati; phylum Mycoplasmatota; class Mollicutes; order Mycoplasmatales; family Mycoplasmataceae; genus Mycoplasma; species Mycoplasma milvi. The sequence continues at coordinate 51,936 of NZ_JBLWAH010000001.1, forward strand.
ATAGTCTCGTACTTGTCATTAAGCTTATCAATGTGTCCATTTAAGTGAGCAGCTTCAGTTACATCATTAAGTACATATTCATTGATACCTTCAGCACCATAAGCAATATTATTTTTCACACTATCACTAAAGAGTACAGTTTCTTGCAATACATATCCCAGAGATTTACGTAATGAATCTTTTTCAATTGCTTGAATTAAAATGCCATCATACAATATTTCACCTTCCACTATTTCATAAAAGCGTGAAATTAAGCTTGTGATAGTTGTTTTACCAGCACCAGTAGCTCCAACTAGAGCTATTTTTTGACCTGGTAGTGCTTCAAATGAAATATCCTTTAAAGTATATTCATTTTGATATTTGAATGAGACATTTTTAAACTCAATATGACCTTGTAATAGTTTATATTCATAGCTTGAACCAACAGGTATTTTTCAAGCAAATTTTCCATAGCTTTCAGCTAGTGGAACTTCAATGTATTTACCCATAGCTTCTTCAACACGTACTAAAGTAATTTTACCTTCATTGGTTTCAGGCTTTTGATCCATGATATCAAATACCCGGTTAGCACCAGCTAGCGCTAGGACAACAGAGTTAGCATTTTGTGTCATAGAAGAAACAGGTCCTGAAAATGATTTGGCAAATTGTGTAAAAGCAATAAAAGTACCAAGTTCCAATCCAGCTAGTGAACCAGCTGTGGCTATATTGCCACTAGTGTAATTATTAATTACCATAATACCACCAAAAATAGTAACTATTGCATAAGCGATGTTTCCTAAGTTTTGACTAGTTGGGAAAATTACACTAGCTCAAAATTCTGATTTAAAACTTACTTTAGCAAGTTTTGCATTAATTTGATCATATTGATTGATTGCATTTTTTTCTTGGCCAAAAATTTTAACAGTTTTAAGTCCACTAATCATTTCTTCTGCATACCCAGTTAATTCTCCGATTTGCTTTTGTCTTTTAACAAAAGCTTTAGAAGAAAATTTCCCAATTATGAAGCTGGCTGCAAAAATTAGAATAATAACCCCAATCATAATTAAGCTTAAAGCTCAATCTAGCACTAACATAATAATAATTGAAGCAGTTATGATAATTAATGATTGCGTAATTGAAGGGAAAGTTTTTGATAAGAATTGTCTTAAAGTATCAATATCTGCTGTAAGCCGAGAAACTAAATTCCCCTTAGCATTAGAATCAAAAAACTTAATTGGCAATGATTGCATATGACGATAAAGTTTTACCCGCATACTGGTCATTGTTTTGTAAGTAATATTAATCATGATTCTGTTGGCTGCAAAACCTGAAAAAATACTTACTAAGAATAAAGCTACTGAACCAAATAGCATTAAGTAGAATTGATCTCAGTTAAAGGTCTCAACTGTTAGGCCATTATCTAGTGCAGGTTGTAAGAATAATTGCACAACAATTTTACCTATAAAGACTTGTTGATATAGCATTCCTACTGTTGAAAGTAAAATTAAGCCTGCAGCTAGAATCAATCATCACTTATTATCACCTCACAAGATTTTAATTAAGCGAGAGAAAGTAGCTTTCTTTTGCTGCTTAGTTAATTTAGTATAAACAGGTCTAGCTCCTGTTTTATTGAAGGATTTCATCAATACCTCCCATAGCTTGTTGAGCTTTATATAACTCAGCATAAAATTTTGATTCTTTAAGCAATTGTTGGTGTGAACCAATATGCTTAATTTCACCATTATCGAAGACTAAAATTCGATCGCAGTCTTTGATTGAATTAATTTTTTGTGCAATAATGATTTTAGTACAATTATCAATTTGATTAATTGCTTGTTTGATTTGTGCTTCTGTTTTAAAGTCAACAGCAGAAGTTGCATCGTCTAAAATTAAAATTCTTGGCTGCTTTATTAAAGCACGTGCTATACATAAACGTTGTTTTTGCCCACCTGAGAAATTTTGTCCTTTTTGTTCAACTGGTGAATCTAATTTTTCTTTCAATCCAGCAACAAAGTCTGCTATGTTAGCTTGAGCTAGTGCATGATAAATTTCTTCATCACTTGCGTCTTGCTTACCTCAAAGCATATTGTCTCGAATGGTTCCTTTAAATAGAATGGACTCTTGGAACACTTGAGCAATTTGTCCTTTAGTATGGTGTAAATCCAAATCTTTGATATCGTGATCATCAAGTAAAATTCTTCCTTCTTGTGGATCATAAAATCTAGCAATTAAAGAAGTAAAAGTTGTTTTTCCTGAACCTGTTTCTCCAATAATACCTATTGATTCACCTGGTTGGATTTTAATTGAAACATTTTTAATACTTGGATGATTAGTATCTAAATAATTAAATGTTACATTTTCAAAAGTAATTCCACCTTGTAGGTTTACTTTTAACGCATCAGTCTTATTTACGATACTTGGTTGATGGTTAATAATTTCTTTAACACGTTTTGAACTTGGTATAGCCATTAAAACCATTCCAAGGACATTCATAATTCCCATTAAAGAACCTGAAATCATTCAAATGTAAGAACCAAAAGCAACTATATCCCCAACTTTAATGCTTCCTCCAAGAGCCAAGCGTGTTCCGATTCCTCCAAGAGCAACTACGGACATAAAGATAGTTCCAAAAATAATTGGAGTATTTCATGATACTATCTTATCTACTTTTGTATTAGTGTTTTTTAGCTTATTAGCTAGTAATTCAACCTTATCGGCTTCTAATTTTTCAGTAACATAAGCTTTGATTGTTCTCATTCCATTAAGATTTTCTTGAATCTTTTGATTATATGCATCATATTCCTTGTATAGTAATTTATATTTAGGATATGAGGCATATCAAATAACTAGGAATAAAATCGCAATTAAAGGTAAAGATACTGTAAAAATGGTTGAAAGTTTAAGTGAAACTTTAATAGCGAATACAATTGCCGCAATAAACATAAAAGGTAATCTAATAAAGGCTCTTATGATCATCATAAATGCCATTTGAATATTATTAACATCATTATTTAAGCGATTAAGAATTACCCCATTACTATATTTATCAATATCATTAAATGAAAATTCTTGGACTTGAGCAAATATCGCATGGCGAATATTTCGTGAAAAGATAGTTGCTGCCTTAGCTGATACAAAGGAAACTATTATACCAGAGGTTAAAGAAGCAAGAGCTAATCCAATTAAAATAAGACCTTTTTGAATAACAACAGTTTTATTTCCTTGTTCAATACCACTATCAATTACATTTCCTACTATTTTAGGCATAAATACTTGCATAAGTACTTCTGCAATTACTAAAATAATACAAATTACCGAATACCAACGGGCACCTTTGGTAAGCCGGAATAAAGAAGGCATTTTAGTTTTTACCCTCTTTACTATTTTTTGTTCTTTACTTTTTGTCATGACTATTTAATAAACATTCTTTTTCATTGTGTTCATGTATTTGTTCGTGCCCATCATTAAAACATTTACATGTGTATTTTTGATAAACATCTTCTTTAACAAGACGCATAATTTCTTCAATTAGCACCCCATATTTTTTAATAAATGCTGGTGCTAAATAGTAATAACTAGCTACACCTTCTTTTCTAATTTTTACTACTCCGGCTCTCTTTAAATTTCCTAAGTGTTTTGAAACATTAGCTTGTTTTTCATTTAAGGCATTAAGCAAGTCATTAACGTCGCACTCACGTTCATGGCATGTATATAGGTGAATAATCAACTTTAATTTAACATCCTTTGATAAGAAATTTAAAATTTGTAATGTATCCATATAGCATCTCCTTACTCTTCTTCATCAATAGATTCAATTATTCATTCCGCAGTTGCATCTTGCATGCTTGGTTGATCTATTGTTTTTGTGTTTCTTTTTACTGCATTTTCAACTTGTTGCACTTTCTTTAAGGCGCTTTGCTCAATTTCTTCATGTGAGATAACTTGTGTTTTATTAGTATCATCATCTACATCATCAAAATTGAAATTAATTACAAAATCATCATCAGCTAAATCTTCATCATCTTCAACTCAGTTAGTTTCAGTACTTATTTTTTGTTGCATTGGTTCAATTTCTTGAACATTTATATCAGTCTCAACGATGTTTTCAGCAACATTGCTTTCAGCGTTTTCAACTTTTTTAATAAATTGTGTTACTTCTTTAGTTAATTGTTCAGAAGAAGTTTCTATTGCGAGCGAAATTTGAGCACTGTCTTCTTCATCGCTTTCAACTAGTTTAGTTGGTTCATTATAAATTTGATCATTAGCATAAATTGAAATTTTTTCTTCTAATTTAGAAAGATTGATACCTAATTCAGAAAAATCAGTTTCATATTCTTCTTCAGTTGATGATGCTTCATCAGTTTGCTCAATATTTGCAAATTCCTCTTCGAGACCACTTTCCAAATCTAAACTATTAGATTGGTTTTGTGCATCATCTTCAATTTGGACTTGAGGCATTTCTTCACTATTATTTTCTTCTAACAGAATATCTTGCTTAGTTGCATCTTCTTGAATAGTTCCTGATTCATATACAGCTTCATAGGTATCAAAATCATTTTGATCTTCAGCTTTATATGCCAGAACCTCTTGATCAGGTTTTACTTCTAGGTTGCTTTCATCTAATATTAAGTCTTGAGTACTTGTCTCTAAATCAGTTTCATGTTCAATGATACTTTCAACTGAATTTTCAGTCATATTATCACTTACTTGATCTAACTCGACCTCTTGACTTAGTCTATAAGTAGCTGTAGCTAATTGTTCAGGCTTAACATTTAGGCCCAAAACATCTTCTTTGTTTTCAATGTCATCTTGTTCAATCTTGTTAATTGCATAAGTATTAGTCTTGTTAGCAACTGAAGTTTTTTCAAAACTATTAATTTCTTTAGCATTAAATCATTGTGCTACATTATTTTGCTTGTAAATTCATGAAATTGGATTTATAACAGTAACATCATATTTCTTAGATTTTAAGAATTTGATTGCATCATATAATTTAACATATTTTTCAATTGAATTTGAGTAATTAAATGTATCAAAACATATACATTTGAATGGTATCTTATTATATGTAACCACAATATCAATATCAATTGAGCCTACTGTATAGTCTTTAAAGATTTCAAATCTCGGGTTATTTGCAATTGTTTGAGCAATTTTATCAAAGACTATATCTTTGAATCATTGATCTTTATTAAATGTATTTGAAATGGCATCATGTTTTGAATCAAATGAATTCTTAAGCATCTTTAAGCGTTCTTCAGGACTACGTTCAAGAAATTCTAGTCATTTTTTAAAGATACGCATATCATCACTCATTTCATATTGAGAAACAATATCACTTGATTTAATTGTTTTAATCACAATCATTTTATCTTTAGCACGTGAAATAGCAACATTAAGTGCATTTTTACCACCAGGTCTACATACATAAGTTGAATTTAACTTAGTATTTTTATCGTAAGCTACAGTGGCTACAACTAAATCAGCTTCATCACCTTGAATATTTTCAATATTTCTTATAAGTAAACGTTTAGCTGCAATTGCATCTTCAAGTTCATGGTGTTGCTTATAAATTTCATTAGTTAAGTATTCACTTTGCTTAGCATTAAAGGCTAGCAAAATAATCTTATTGTATTTGTCAAGGTTTTCTTTAACCTTTTGGATAGCTAAATGAGCTTCTAGTATATTACGGTTATTATCTCATTCTCCCTTAACTTGATATACTTCGATTGGATCATTGTTTCAAACACTAGCTGCATCTAATACATCAAGTTTTCCTTCATAGAAATTACGAGATGAAAATGTCATTAAAGCAGCATGATTTGATCTATAGTTCTTATTTAGCATAATTGAATGCACACCTAAAGATAAGGCATAATCAAGCACAGATTCAACTTGACCAAAGATTGAATCGTCAGTATAGCGAATTCCAAATCAGTTACTTGGCTTCATTTGTTCAGTATCACCAGCTAAAATATTTACTTTTGCTAGATATAAAATTGGTAAAGCGTTTTCGATAAAAATTTGGCTTGACTCATCTAAGATAGCGTAATCAAATTCTTCCTTACCTCAACCAGATAAATCTGTATTTGGTGTTGCGATAATAATTGGATAAATTAATTTAATCATTTCTGAGTATTTTTTAACAAATCTATATGGTTCTAAATTATTAATCCGTACAGATTGAGCAAATTCACGGTATAAACGTTTTTGGTCTTCATTAAAATGATTAATTCGATTGAAGATTTTTTCAGTAATAATTTGCTTTAAGGCTTCTTCATTTGAAATTAAAGGTTTATGAGCAATTTCTGCATTTAGCTTGATTAATTCATTTAATCTTCTAAATGGGGAATATTCTGAATCAATATTATTAAATCCAATACTAATAATAAAGTTCATTAGATCAGCTCATGAACCATCAAAATTAGGCATGCGACTATCAATTTCATTTCCAATGCGTTTTAATTCATAATATTTCTTAACGAAGGGGAAGAAAGTTAAACGCGATATTTTAAGTAATTCTTTAGCTGTTTGGCAATGTGTTGGATTTTTAGGATATTTAATATCTCTTGGTAAAGATAAGATAAACTCCATATCTTTATTAAAGTCAAAATTATCTTTATGCTCTGCAATATAGTAATAAGCTTTTAGCACATTTTGGACTAAAGAATCATTGAGGTATTCAGAAGCTTGTGAAATAAATTCAAGTTCTCGTCTTGTGATGGTACCAATTGATTCAATCTTACGTGAATCATTAAAATTTTCCAGCATATCAAGGTAGTCTTTGATTGGCTTATAAAATCCTTTACGATTCATATCTTTACTATTTAGAATAAAAAGACAGAATGGAGCTAGTGAGTTCATTCTATTTTTAATAACATCAAGTGCAGCTTTCTTCTGGCTAGCTACAATAGCTGTTTTTCCATAGAACAAAATGTTAGCAAGTAAGTTAACAATGGTTTGAGATTTACCTGTTCCAGGTGGACCTCAAATTACAGTATTTTGATTTAGAGCTGAAACAATGGCTTTATCTTGTGATAAGTTTGATTCAGTAATTCTAAGTAATGTTAAATTAGGATTAAAAATTAATTTATTAATTACTTCTTTATAAACATTCTTATTGAATTCAACCTTAATAATGTCATCCATTTCATTATTAATGATAATCTCTTTCATACGATTACGTGAATATCCACCTCAAGGTTTATAAATACCTAATACAGCTCCTGGGTAAAATCTCATGTTTTCATTGTTTATATCTTCATAAGTAAATTTTTCAAAAGGTGCTGCAATATTTTCAGGTAATTTATATAAGCCATCTCAATCTGCACGTAATTTTTGAATTAATGAAGAAATCTTGTAGTTTTTAAAGTCTGTATCAATTGTTAAGTTAAATTCATTATTGTTTAAGAAAAATAATAATTTTTCATTAACTTTGATATCACCATCACTTTTAATAATAGGCTTTCCATTTTTAAAAATAATATTAGCTTCTTTTAAAAATAGTGGAGCATAAATTACCCGATCATCTTTTTTCAGAGATAAGAATAAGAAACCAATGTGTAATGGTCAAATGTTAGTTTCATCCAAGATATTAGTTACTTTATCATTTAAAATTTTTCATTTTAAAATTGATTTTTGGATTCTAAGCTCTAATTGATTTAATATCTTTTCTTTGTTATGTTCATAATTTTCATAAATATTTTCTGAATTAAACCTAATATTAAGACGCTCAAAATCAGCACTATGTGCTTCCATGTATTGCACTAAATTTTCTGAATTTGAAAGATTCATAATTCGCTTAACATGTTCAACAATACTATCATCAAGTGCTGATACTTCAAAAGTTTCATTATCAAAAATTGTGGCAATATTATTGTCACCTACAAGTTGATATAAGTCCATGTAATCTTTATCATTGATTCTGGTAAAGATTGATGGATCACTTTGTGTAATATCAAGTAAATTGTCAAGTACGATTTTATATTTTAATTGTTCTTGCATGTTTCCTCCTTACTTAATTAATTTTCTTAGTTCATTATAAACAACTGTTGTATATTCACCTAAAACTAAAGATACTCCGTTGCTACGAGCAACAATTCCACTAATTCCTTTCAATTTATTTAATTCTTGTAATTTGACTAGTTTAATATCTTTAACCGAAATATTAATTCGATTGAGTCTAGTTTGCACTTCTTGAATGTTATTGTCTCCAAGTAGAGCTAAAAACTCATTGAATTTAAAAGGCAACTTATCATTTTGATAAATTGTGTTCTTTTCTTTTTTGGTTTGTTTGTTTCACTTTATTCAAATTAGACCAAATGTAATGATTGTTAAAAATACTATTAAAAATTTATCCTTTTTCATATGCATTTATTATATTATTTATTTATAAATTTATTTATAAATAAATGCATTTTTTAGCCTTAAAGATAAATATTTTGGCTTTTATAATTAAGAAGTAAAATATCAATTATTAAAGTAGGTAGACATGAATAATGATAAATATAAAGATATAATAATTTGCTCAACTGATACGGTTTGTGGTATTGGTGGCCCTGTTAATGAACAAACCCTAGAATTACTTTATGAACTTAAACATAGACCTAAAAGTAAGAAAATTATGATTTTAGTAGGCTCACTACAACAAGCACAAGCTTTTCCTCAATGAAACCAACAAGCAACAGAACTAGCTAAGGAAAAATGACCTGGTGGTGTTAGTATTGTAGTTAATGATCAAGGCTTTAGAATGCCAAATTGCCCTTTATTGCAAGCGTATTTACTTGCCAATGGGCCAATTTATATGAGTAGTGCCAACATTTCAGGACAAGCTGTTTTAACCTTGCACGAAGTCGCAAACGTCTTTCCTCAAGTTACAAATATTTATGATTTCTGCACTCCAAATGGTAAGCCTAGTGATATCTATAATTTAGATACTGGTGAAGTAATTATACGTTCTAAGTAGCAAGCTAATGCTGCTTTTTTTAACAAAAAAATCCCTTACGGGATTAATTATTTTTAATAGGTTCAGCCTTAAGTAAAATACCTTTGTTAACAAATGGCTTGGGGTCTGGGCCAAAAATATTGTTAGCTAAATCAGGATAATCAATAAATGGATTTCTAACTTCTTGGAATGCAGCTGTTTCATTATTTCTTAAAACATCTCAAGGTCCAACTTGGTCATTTTTATTTCATTCTAGATAAGTATCTAAATAATGTTCTTTGATATAAGGGAATGTTCTAGTAAAGATTGATGTAGGCTTGTTATTTAAGCTTTTATCGTTATATGTAGCTGTAAAGTATAAGTAGGCTCTAGCTACATCTCCCTTAAATTCATCTAATGGTTCCATTGCATCCAGTCCAAGATTATTTCTTCCCATTTTGCTTCCTTGCTTAAAGGTTACTTTAGGCGATGTAACATAGTCATGAGCAAAGTTACTTCTAACTCCATTTACCTTTATGTCTGTAGGGAAGATATGGTTAGCATCACTAACCATTGGGCTAACTTTTCCAAATCATGATTGCGGAATCATGTGTTCACGGTTCATTCCTGAACCTTCTACCCCTCCTCTACCTCCATTGTAGTTAGCATATGTATATGGATCTTTACCAGATGGATTTTCTGAATATACATCTAACATAGTGTTGTCATTTTCATAAAATAGGTCCCTAAAGGCTTTTGATCTATTATAAAAGCCTGGTAAAGAATTGTAACTGTGGATTCCTTTTAAGTGTGACTTTTGAATTCTTAATAATTCATCAATTAGATCTTTTCCTTTTTTACCATTAGCACTAGCATAATAGTCATTATTAGCATCATAAACATAGTTATAGCCATTTGCTGCCACATTTATTGGAGTTACATTATTGTCGCTTTCCCCAGGGCGAATATCTGAATCACTAGTTGGTGTACCATTATTATCGCTATTAGTGTTTTCAGTTTCATTTGTAATCTTAACTGTTGAAGTATAAGCTTTATTTGTATATTTAAATGTCCCATCAGCTTGTTTGAATGCTAATTTATATTTAATTAGTAGTAATCCACTTGTTTCATCATAAACAAAGTTTAAATTTCCATTTGGTAGATCTCTATTTTTATAGGTAAATGTAGTTTTGCTTACATTAACAGGTTGCACTGTGCTTGCACTATATTCCGGTTTAAATTGTAAAAAGCTGGTACCATTCTTTTTACTTGTTGTAATTTCTCTAGACTTATAATCAAATTGCACATAATTATCACTAATTTTAATGTGGTTTAATACTGCTGATTTATCAAAATTAGGCATTAATTGAAATAATGAATTCCCATCTACTAAATTAGCAGTTGATAATTCTGGATCTGGAGTTTTTGCTTCAGGTTTGCTTTCTTCTTTTTCTTTATTCTTATTGTCAACTGGTGTTTCGCTTTCATCATTTAAATTTGCAACTGAAGTTTTCTGCATCCCATCTTTAGAAGCATTGTCTTTACTTTTGATGTTTTTTTCTGCAACCACTGTTTTAGTATCATCTTTAGCATTTGCTTTTTTATCATTACATTGAGAAGCAACTAATGGAGTTGCAATTAAACTCACTCCCGCTACTGTTAATAATAATGTTTTGAATTTATTCGTTTTTCTCCTTTATTTAGTTACCCTAAACATTTAATATTAACACCTTATTTTAGGAGGACAAACATTTGCTCTAATATATGGAAATTTTTCATATTTTGTGGAATATAATCTTTGTTTTCCACAAAATTAGATAAAAAATTCAAGCCCATAATGAGCTTGAAGTACTTACTAAGCAGCAGGTTGTGCTTCTGGTTGAGCAGCTGTTTCTTTAGCAGCAAAACTTACTGTAATTTCTTTAGGTTCTGAAATTACATATTTTTGGTGAATCTTTTTATCTGATGATTTAATTACATAAACAACTCTATATGTAAATGTAATTGTCTTTTTAGCCTTGTCAACAGTTTTAAGTGTAAGCCTAGAACTTGGATTTACTCTAAATTGTCCTTTTTTATTATTTTTTCCGAATAAGACATCATCTGCTTGACATAATTGGAATGAGTCCTTATCTTCAAAAATAGGTTCTGATAAATCAAAGTGACTATTTGGTCCACCTTTTGAACTATTTAATTTAGAATCACTAAAGTAGTACCCTATATATTTAGGATCTGAATCAAAATAGAATTTAATATCTTCTGCATTTGTTACTGGTGTAATATGAACTTCTTTAGTATTGACTTTAGCTAATTCTTCAGCTGTTGTTGGTCTAAAGCCAGTTAATTCTAAATCTTTTGTTACAGTTTGGCTTTTATCAGCTTTATCTGTCGCTTCAACATTAAAAGTGACTTTTCCATTTGCATCATCAATTGTAAAGCCTTTAACTGCAATATCATATTTAGCTGTATCCATTCCTGTTACACCGACTTTTCCATATATTAATGAATAAGCTGATGCATTTAAGTAAGCTCTATATTCGGAATTATTTAGATACTTATCTTCAATATTTAAAGCTAAATTTTTAGCTGCTTCTGCAATTGTAGAAGTTTTTGCTTCACCCGCAGTGTTTCCACCTTCTTGAGTTCCAGGTGTTGTTGTAGCTCCACCATTGTTGTCTGCTGGTTTTTTATCTTCATTTTCATGTTTACATGCTACTGTTGCAGCAACTGGAAGTAAAGTTATTGTAGTCCCTGCCATTGCAAGGAATATAGTTTTTAATTTATTCATATGTTTCTCCTAAAATTCTAATTCCAATTTTATTCTATTACTATTTTTAAGCATTGTTTAAAAATCAGTGAAAATAGAAATAATTTCCACATTTTGTTCCACATTTATAATAAAGCTGCACCATTATATAGTGCAGCTAAAATTAGTTTAATTTATAAGTTACATTGTGATTGTTGCTAAAGTATGTTAAGTCTTCATCTGCTCCAAAAGCCAGCTTATATTTTAGTGTTAATGATTTGTTAGATTCATCATATTGATAGTCTATTTTTTCATTTGGATCATTATTTTCTAAAGCTGGCTTTTCTTGATTTACAAGATAAAATTCATTATTAATTAAGTCTTCATTAGCATTTAAAATTGCTACTTCCTTGCCTTGAATTAAGGCGCAAATAGTAAGATATTGTAATTCATTTCCTTTGACATTGCGTACTACTTTTAATTCTTTTCCTGATTTTAAATAATCAAGTATTGCATCTTTGTTTTCATTATATTTCTCACTTATAGTAAATAGGTTTTCTGTAATTTCATTATCAAAGCCATTTTCAGTTTCAGATACCAAATCAAGATGACTTCCATTATAAGACTCTTCTTTTGCAGCTTGATTAAAATGGATATGTTGAGTTTTCACTTTAGTTAATAGTTTAATCATGTTTTCATTTTTACATACTCGATATGAAATATCTAAACAATGAGTGTTTGGATACACTTTAATTTGTAATTTTTCAGGATTTATAATACTTTCATTATTAATATTTATATCTATACCAACAAGGTTTTCATCTTTAGCTAGATTGATTTCATTTAATAAAGCAAGTTTTTTACCTTTATATGTTGCATATAGCATTTTACTTTTAGCATCATAGCTAATATCATCACTAATATGATAGTTTTTATTTTGATATTCTTTTTCAGTTGCATATTCTCAGAATTCATCAATTTCTTTATTAACAATAGGCGTTAAGTCTTCGATCCGATTATTTGCATCTTGTTCTCATTTTGATAATTTTCTAAAACCATCTATTTGATATTTAACAATTGCATAATCACCTTGGTATTTTTCTCTATAATGCACTGTGACAATAATTTTTCCATTTAAATCATCATAAATAATATCTCGGATATCATAACTATTATAAATATGAGTATCGAAGTTTTCTATTCTAATATTATCTTTAATTAAATCTTTTGAAATTAATGATGGATAATGATTTGTAATTCTTGCTTTAAACTCTGGAGAAAACATTAATTTTGTTTCCTCTTTTGTTGGTTTTTTATCCATTTTAGTTACATTAAAACAAGCAACCGTTGTAAAAGGTAATGTACTAACTATGGGTAGTGTACAAAATAATAATTTAGTTTTTAGTTTCATTTAGCCTCTTTCATATTTATTATAAAATTCTTCATTAAAAAGAGTGTAATTTAGCTATTATTTGTGGAAATAGTTCATTGTTTCCATATTTTTATACTATATGCCTCATTTATAAGACCTTTAGATATTATTTTGAAATTTTTAATTTTGCAAAAATAAAATAATTTAGCTTAAAAATGAGTGTGTTTTTTGTTATTTTAATAATGACATAAATTGAAACAATTTGCCTAGATAATCGATTTGAAATTCCATAATAAAAATAAAGTTATTTATTTACGTTTGCGGTTGAAGTGTTAAAATTATATTGACTATTTAAAAGTCCAAATGTCATAAGCATTTTAATTTAATTAAATAGGAGGTTATTAATTATGACACCACACATTAATGCAAAAAAAGAAGATATTGCTAAAACAGTTATTATGCCAGGAGACCCATTAAGAGCAAAATTTATTGCTGAAACTTACTTAGACCCTGGATACAGACTAGTTAACACAGTTAGAAACATGTTTATGTTCACAGGTACATACAAAGGAAAACCAATCACAGTTGCTGCTAGTGGTATGGGATGTCCTTCAATCGGTATTTACTCATACGAACTATTCAAATTCTACGATGTTGATAGAATTATCAGAATCGGATCAGCTGGATCATATAAAGCTGATTTAGGATTATACGAAGTTGTTCTTGCTTCAGAAGCTTTCGCTGATGCTGATGCATTCAGAAGAATTGCTTTAGGTAAAGAAGGAAATATAGCTTTACCATCTGCAAAATTAAACAAAGAAATTGAAGCTATTGCTAAAGAAAACGGAACACCACTTACAGTTGGTAGAGTTCACTCTTCTGACGTATTCTACTCAGTTGTGCCAGTAGAAAAAAGAATTGAAGACACACAATCATTATGTGTTGAAATGGAATCATTCGCTTTATTTACAAATGCTGAAGCAACAGGTAAAGAAGCTGCTTGTTTATTAACAATCAGTGACAACATTATTACACACGAAGAAACATCTGCTGAAGAACGTCAATTCGCATTCACAAAAATGATGGAGATTGCTCTTAAATTAGCAAGATAATTATGCGTGTAGTAGATATAATCGAAAAAAAACGTTTAAATAAAGAATTAACAAATGAAGAAATTAAATTCTTAATTACTTCATACGTTAAAAATGAAACACCAGATTACCAAATGAGTGCTTTCTTAATGGCAGTTATGTTTAACGGAATGACATCAAGAGAAATTGCCACAATGACAAAATACATGATGCACTCAGGTGATGTTATTGACTTATCAGCTATCCCAGGTATTAAAGTTGACAAACACTCAACAGGTGGAATTGGAGATAAAACTACATTAGCTGTAGCACCTATTGTGGCAGCATGTGGAGCACCAGTTGCTAAAATGAGTGGACGTGGGTTAGGACACACAGGTGGAACTATCGACAAACTTGAATCAATTCCTGGATTTACAGTTGAAGTTAGTGAAAAAGACTTCATCGAACAAGTTAAAACACATGGTATTGCAGTTATTGGACAAAGTGCACAACTTGTTCCAGCTGACAAAAAACTATATGCTTTAAGAGATGTTACATCAACAGTTGAATCTATTCCTCTTATCGCATCTTCTATCATGTCTAAAAAACTTGCTACTGGATCAAATGCCATTTTACTAGATGTAAAATGCGGTAATGGTGCATTCATGAAAAATCTTGAATCTGCTCGTGAATTAGCTCGTACAATGATTAACATTGGAAAAGAACTAAATGTTGATGTTAGAGCTGAAATCACAAACATGTCTAGACCAATAGGTAGAGAAATCGGAAATAAAAACGAAGTATTAGAAGCTATGTGAACTTTACAAGGTAAAGGGCCACAAGACTTTAATGAATTAGTTTACTCTTCATGTGCAACAATATTAGAACAAGCTAAAATTGCTTCAAACCACGAAGAAGCCCTTGCAATGGTTAAAGATGCTATTGAATCAGGTAGAGCTTTAGACAAATTCTATGAATTTGTTACAGTTCAACATGGTGATGTAGAAGCTTTAAAATCTCCAACATTCTGAAATCCTAAGTATAAATTAGAAGTTATTGCAGAACAAGATGGATACTTAGAAATCTTTGATGCATTAACATTCGGAATTGTTTCAATGAAACTTGGAGCAGGTAGAAAAACTAAAGAAGATTCAATTGACTTTGAAGCTGGAATTACTCTTAACAAAAAGACAAATGAAGAAGTTAAAAAAGGTGATGTATTATTTACACTTTACTCATCAAACCCAATTGATCTTGAATTAGTTGAAGAGCTTAAGAATGGATACAAATTCAATCAAGCTAAAGTGGAAAACAAAATTATTTTAGATAAATTAAAATAAGAGAAAGAAAAAGGACAAAGATTATGAATTACAATAAAATGATCGACCACACATATTTAAAACCAGAAGCTACAAAAAAAGATATTGATAAATTAGTAGACGAAGCTGTTAAATATGACTTCAAAACAGTTTGTGTAAACTCATCATGAGTTAAATATGTTGCTGAAAAATTACAAGGAACAGGTGTAGGTATTACATCAGTAGTTGGTTTCCCTCTAGGTGCAATGATTACTCAAGCTAAAGCTCATGAAGCTAAATTAGCTATCGAACACGGTGCAGATGAAATCGATATGGTAATTAACATCGGTAGATTTAAACAAGGTGATTACGAATACGTATTAAACGACATTAAAAAAGTTAAAGAAGCATGTGGATCACATGTATTAAAAGTTATTATCGAAACAGCTTTATTAACTGAAGATGAAATTAGAAAAGCTACAGAAATCGTTATGAAATCAGGAGCTGAATTTATTAAAACATCAACAGGATTTAGCTTTAGAGGTGCTAACTTAAACGATATTAAAATCATGAAAAGTGTATGTGGAGACACATTATTAATTAAAGCTGCAGGTGGAATTTCAAACATGGACGATTTAATCGCTATGTATGAAGCTGGAGCTACAAGATTCGGAACAAGTCGTTCAGTAGCAATTATTGAAGGAAAAGAATCTAAAGGTGGATATTAATAACCTTTCAAATGCCTAGTAATAGGCATTTTTTCTTTAATAAAAAGAGGAAAAGCACATAAAAAAATAGCGTTTTTGCCTTTTTTAGTATTTTTGTTTGTATTATAATTTATAGATAAATTAAATAGATATGTCTAATATAGGAGCACAATATGAAAAAACGCAAAGCACTTCTTTTAGCTAGTTCACTAGCTTTTCCACTTAGTACCCTTACAGTTTTAGGCGCAAGTAGTAATACAACCACCAGTCCAGTATCTGTATCAAACACCGACGTATGAAAAAATAATGACTTATCATACGTTTATTTTGGTACACAATGAGCAAGCACAGAGTATCCAAAATATTATGGGCAATACCAAGCTAACGAATGAATGAAAGATGTTAATGAAATGAAAACCATTTTTCAAATGTCACTACCTGGAACTCACGATTCAGGAGCTTGACAAGGAGTTGGACCAGCTTGAGGAGTTGGGTGAAGATTTGGTCGTACTCAATCAATGAATTATATGCAACAAATGTATGCTGGAATTCGTGCTTTTGATGTTAGATGTGATGCTTATTTAAATATACGCCATGGAGTGACTTATTTAACAACAACTTTTGCAGATTTATTAAATAATATTGTTAGCTTCTTGGATGAAAACCCTAGTGAATTTGTTTTTCTAAGAGTTAAAGATGAGCCAGATGCAATTAATGTTGATAGTGCTTGAAATCAAAATAATGTTGCAAAGGAATATTTAAAGTTACTTAGTGAACCAAGAATCTATAATAAACTATTTAACCCTACAGGCAAGGAATATGATCAACTCACAACAGATGATTTTAGACTTAAAAACCTTAGAGGGAAAATTGTTATAGCCAACTTTTGACACCATAAAGTGCTCGGTAAAATGATTGATATTCAAAAAGATTATAAAGCTAATGCTTGATCAGGAGGATTTAACTACTGAGAAGCTATCCAAAGAGATACTATGCAAGATAACTTCAATGATACTGTTGAACAAAAGTATACTGATGCAATTAATTTTATGCCAATAGCAAATGCTAATAGTTATGACTCTAGAATGTTATACCTAAACTTCTTTTCAGTTGCTGGTGGTTATCCATACAATTCATCACAAACTCTAAATCCCAAATTTAATAAATACCTAAGTGATAATGAGCAATTTACTAAACTAGGAATAGTCTATATGGACTATCCAGGGCCTTCCATTATACAAAATGTTTATAAACGTAATTATTATTTAACTGATATGCAGTTACAAAATAATTATATTAATACATGAAATTCAACACTTACTGCCTCAAACCCTTTAGTGAATGACAATCACATTACGATTCAAGGGCAAAATCTAGCTGGATATCATGTTGATATTAAACAAGGTAATAACGTAGTTGCTAGCTTCAATATACCCGAAGGAACTAGCGATCAATATACAGCTACATTAAGTGAAGACTTATATTTCCCATTAGATACAAACTATACTATAAATACTTACAAACTTACTCCAGCTAATGCATTTTATGAAGCCAGACCTTATAATCAATTTACCTATAATGTAACAGTGATCAACACTCCACATAATCAAAATATTGAAGCTTTTAAAGCTAAAATTAATCAATGAAAAAATAAAATTATAGAAGATTATAACCCAAGTAATTTAGATGCTTACTTAAAGACAACTTATTTAGATGTAATTGACACTATTTTAAGACCAACGCCTGAAAATGAAGCTAAATTAAGTGAGCTAAAAAACAAATTTGAGCAAGATGTCTTGAACATGGATAATTTAAGTAAACTATTGGAAAGCACAATAAATTCAAACGATGCTTTATTAGAAAAAAATAATACTAATTTAGCATCAGTTTTAGAATCTAATACAATTCAAGCCTTAAAACAAGAATTAAAAGTTAACTTTAATGTTCAACTTAATAATAATATTGCAAAAAATGAAATTAATTTTACCAGTGTAAAAGACTATATTAACAATTATTTTAATATGAATGTTTACTTATGTCTAGATGCCGATATCTTTGCTAGAGTAACTAAATTAATGAGCAAAATTAAATCAAGTTTTGCATATGAAAATTTAGGATTAGAATTTTGAGAAAAGAAACTAGATTGATACAAAGAAACTTTTAGCACCCTAAATAGTTCATTTAACCAAAGCTATGATATTAAAAATGGCCTTGACACCTATATAGCTTTAAAAGTAAAATTATCAGAACTTTCAACCGAATTACTTAAGGTATCAAATTTTATTTCTCAATTAAATGACTTAATTACTAAATATCAACTTACAGAACCAGAAGTTTTACTGTTTGCACCTGAAATTAAGCCAGCTGTCGAATCCCTTACAAATCTAGAAGAAGTAGAGGAATCTTTCAAGGATTATGGTAGCACTTTGGTCCAAGTACTTAACTTAATTGAACAAAATGATGCTTTCCAAACTTCTTACCAATTTAATGCTTTTATAACTGAAACAAGACAAGCTTATTTAGATCAAATTAATAAACTTATTTTGGAAATGGGAACACAAAAACAAAATCCTATTCCACTTCCAGAACTAAAAGAACAAATAAAACAAATCGAAGACATTAAAGCACAAATAGTGAAACTATATTTAAATGAAAAAACTATTTATGATTCAAAAAACTTATTTGAATGGCAAAAAACTGGTTATATTAAAATGCTTTCTGTTCTTAATCAAGACAATAAGCAAGATGAAATAACTCAATTAATGGAGCAAATTCAACAAATTAATAGTCTAAATCCAATGCAAGTTACTCAAGAAGACTTTTTATCACCACTAAATAGTAATGAATGTAAATTACTAGATTTCAATCATAGTTCAGATTTAGATCCAGAAGCATTTATCACTAAGTTTAATAACATTTTAGAGCTAAAAAATAAAACTATAGCCTTATCACAAGCAATCCAAACACTAAATAATATTTCTTTAGCTCTTGCTGATACTGATATTTTATCAACTGAGCAACAAGAAAAATTAACTAAGCTATTAAATCAAAGTAATGAAACACTGGCTAATTCTGCTACTTTATTAGACTACACTGCAGCATTAGAAAACATTAGCAAAATGCAAGATTCACTTGCAAATAACTATAAACAAGCTGTGGATAAATTAATTAATCAAATTACTACTTCAAACAAGTTATTTACATATCAAAAAAACATTTTAAAAGGACAAATTGCCGACCAAAACTTAGCTATTGATAATGTAAAGGCCTATGTCCAAGCTAAAAAGGAATTCACTCAAGCACAAAGTGAAAACTTACCACAAGTGAAAGAAGCTTTATTAGACGTTTTATCACAAGAACAAAAACAAGCAGAAATGGTAATATTAAACACAGAACAAGATCAAGAGAGCTTCAATAGTAAGTTATCTCAAGCAATTGATTTAAATGACTTTATTAAAACTATAAATTCAGCCTTTGATGCATTAAACTATAGTAAAGAAGCCTACTATATTAATGCTTCTAGTCAAGATCAAGAAAACATTAAATCCTTGGCTAGTGATTTTAATTTAAAAGTAACAACTAGTTTAGATAAAAAACAAATCCAAGATAGTTATGATGCATTAATAAGTGCTCTAGGTCAACTAAAAGAAAAATATTTAGAGTCTCAATCAAATAAAGAAGAGCTAATTAAGCAATTAAACAACTTAATTAAAAAATTACAAGGATTCTCCATCCCTGAACTTGAGTCATATAAAACAGGTTATTTAAAATCTGCAAGTCAATACTTAACATTATTAAATGATGATTCTAAGCCATTTACCCAAAAAGAAGAAGTGCTTGCTTTAGTTAAAAATATCTCTCACTTGTTACAAGTGGCTCCTAATTGAAAACGTGACTATGACAAAATTAATAATTTAATTGCTAAAGCTAAAAATTCATTTGCTCAGCCTGCATATCGAACTGTATTAGAAAAATTTAATGAGGTTATTACTCAAGTTACTTCATCAACTCAATATCAAGCTAAAGATTTTGTCTCTATTGATTCAAACGCATTACAGCCATTGCTTGAAAAGCTGAACCAAGCCTACCAAGATGGTATAAAACAATGCAATCAAATTGATCTAAATATTAAAAAACAAGAGCTTAATAATCAATTACAACAAGCTTTAAACAACATACTCCCTGAAGCTAAAGAAAAAGTTTTAGCCCACTTAGCATCTTTAATAAGCCAAATTAAAGATAAGATTAGTAAGCTAAATGACCTTCAAAATGCAGCTGTAATAGAAAAAGAAATTGATGCCTTAACAAATTTAATTACTAGTGATAACAACTATGTTCGAGCTTATAAAGCATTAGAAAATCAAATGCAAGAAGCCAAAAGTCAAGCTTCAAGTCTTTACAATTTACCAGCCTATGATAATATGCTTAATCCTTATGTTTCAGGTATAGATAACTTACACAATGAGCTTAAATTTAACTTTGATGCTCAAGATCTAGCTAAAATAAAACAAGACTTTAGTGAATTCCAAGACAATGCTGCTCAATCCAGAACACTTGCATTAAGTCAATATAATTCAGCTCAAGAAGCCTACAATACAGCCCTAAAACAATTATCAAATTATGCAAATAATCTTACAAATCCTTTATTTAAAGATCTTAAAGTTTCTTTAGAAAAATATATGGACCAAAACCAATTAAGCCCAGAATTCAACACAGAACAAATAAAGACTTTAACTAATCAAATTCAAGGCCAATTGACAAATGTGCAAAATCAAGAAAAAGAACTAACTAATAAAGTTATAAATAATTTAAAAGTATCGCTAGCTAATACTACAAATAAACTTACAGATTTAGAAATATCAAACTTTAAGCTTATTAAAGAACAATTACTTGAGCAAAGTCAAAAAATCAGTGCTAATATCAGTCCTTTAAGTTTTAATTTAGATAATCTTGCTCAATATCAAGAAGAAATCAAAACTTTAGATAGTGCTATTCAATCTACTCTTCAGTCGCAACCTCAATACAAAGAATTACTTAGCACTATGCAAGAGTATCAAAACAAGGCAAATGAATTTCAACAACCTGCTAATTTAAAACTAATTTATAATGCTTACATAAATAATTTAAAAACTATTGCAACACATTCTATTTTCGCTCCTAATGAATTAGGACAAGTTTCAGTTTCCTTAATTCAAGCTACAAGCCAAGAAATTAAACAAGCTTATAACAAGGCACTAGAAGCTAAAAATGAATTAGAAATGAAACAAAATGAATTAAGACTTGAATTAAATGCAATAGCAAAAATGCAAAATAATATTCCAGCAATCATTCAAGATAATGAAGTTCAATTTAAAAAATTACAAAATCAAATTGACTCGCTAGATAAAATTTCTGATGGAGAAAACATCCAAATCCAAATGAATGCATTAAAATCAAATCTAGTAAATCAATTATCCTATAATAGTACCTATGAAACAACTGTCAAAGAATTACAAGGGTTACTAACACAAGCTACAGATTTCTCATTACCAATCGAAAAGGATATACAAGCTAACTATCAAACTCAAATTAAAGCTATTACAAAAGAATTACAATATAACTTCAATACAGATCAATTACTTATCCTTGTGCAAAAAGCTCATCAAGCATACAATTCAACTAAAGAACAATCAAATATGCTAATCCAAAAATATCAAGCTAACCAAGAAGAAATTAATCAACTAGCAAACTCTTTTAAACAATTTCTAGTAGATAATCAAGCTGCATTAAGCTCTCAAAATGATCAAATAACTAAATTTATTGATCAAGAAATTGAAACAGCTAGTTTGAATAATTTAACATTTAATGAACTAAATGATATTTATTCAAAGCTTGATAATTACTTTAATGATATAAAAAATTCAATACACAATGTTACTCCAGATCCTGTGGTTCCTAATCCAGATCCAAGTAATCCGGATTTTAAACCTACACCAGAGGATCAAAAGCCTGCTCAGGCAGCTAATTCACATGCTGCTTATGCATGATTTAGCTTACTATTTATCCCAATTATAGGTTTATTAATTTATATTCCACTAAAACTAAAAAAACGTAAAAAATAGCATTAAAAAAGTCCGCTAACAACGGGCTTTTTTGTATTCTTTATTTCTTGTAAATGATTCTTTGAAACCTTTAGAACTAGGTGCTAGAGAAATAAATTTCTTTCCTTTACCAAATGAAAAGACAATTTTATCTTGTAATTCAAATAAATAAGCACTTGCAAAAAAGTAAAAGGCTCCAAAAACTGATAATGTCACAAGGCTTGTTGGTCAGCGGAGCAATGGACCTATTAAGTTAGCAAAACCATTATATTGATTCATTCCAGTGTAGAAATAGTTGCTTTTTCATTCAATTGGTGCTAGTGCATCAGTAAAGGCATTAATAGTAAAGACAGTTAATAAAAATGAAAGGAAAATCTTACATTGAGTTACAACATCTTTTTTGGTCATCTTATAAGGATAAAGCACAGCACAAACTGAAACAGAGACAATCATAAAGACATGTAACCCCATGAGGTCATAGAAATAAACATTGTTTCAGGCTACATAATAAGTGACATTTACTCCAGATTGAAAACTTTGACCAAAGACAGTAAAAGTTTCGCTTGGAGTAAATACAATTTTAACATCAGGAATTGCTAATGCAATAAAGGCTCCTAAATATGCAGGTGAAGCAAAATATCGTAAGGCTTTTGGTTTATTAAGTGCTAAAGTAAATCCGATACATAAACCAACTAAACGACAAAAGTGCAGTGGAATTGATTCTCAAATTCTTGGATAATGACTCAACCCCATGTTTAATGAACGTAAAAACATTCCAAGTAATAATAAAATTCCTGTAGCTCTAATTAAGATCTCTTGCACTTTTTCAGATGGTTTGTTATTTTGCCATGAGGCTGCTATTTGACGTTTAAACATTCATCATAACACCACAAAGATTACAGTAGCTATTAATCCAAGTTTCATCAATATTAAAGTAATCGATAAATTGCTAGCAAAGTTATTATCTGTCCCAGTTCAAGATAAAAAAGAATGTCTAAGGTATCAATACTTTTGTTCTAAATTCATTATTTCCTTTCAATAAGTAATATTATAAAGTAAAAATGCTAATTTACAAATTGCATTATGCTAACTAAAAAGTTAATTTTTCGCCTTCTTAAAACTTCCTCCCACTATTTGCCCAAAAGCAAAATGTGGAATAAAATTGCATAATTTCCACATTTATGTTTTCGGTGTCATATATACTCATAATACTAAAAAAGTTCAAAATACCAATAAAATAAGCTCTTTTTTAGTGTTTTAGCTAATTTTAAAACACTAGAATGGGTTCATTATAGTTTTAATTACTACAAAAGTGTCAAAATCCAAAGAAAATTTTGAACTTTTTTTGTATTGAGTTATCAATAAATGGTAGAATTATGGTGGATAGTGGGAGGAAGTGGTAAATATGTACGGATCACAAACACGAAATATCGACGATAAAAACAGAGTAGTCTTACCTCCTGTTTTTAGAGATGAACTCGGAAGCAAACTTTACATCACCATCGGATTTGATGGTAATGCTGAAGTGCGTTCCCAAGAAGGTTTTCAAGCATACATTGCGATGATTGAAAACAAATCTAGATTTGATGTCAAAACCAGAACATTAGCTAGATATATTTTTGGAAACACTTTCGAAATCGTACTTGATAACCAAAACAGAATTTCCCTACCTAAACCAATAATTGAAAAATTATCTATCCAAAAAGAAGTAATCTTTATCGGAGTGGGTTCAATTGTTGAACTCTGAGCTAAAGAAAAATACGATGAAATTCAAAATCAATATACAGTGGAGGATATGGCAGAATTAGCACAATTCTTGTCTCAAGATGTCTCAAAATAAATTACATTACTCAGTTATGCTAGATGAAACTATTGAGTCACTAAATATAAAACCTGATGGTATTTATGTAGACTTAACTGTCGGTATGGGCGGACACTCTTCCGCTATTCTAGCCAAGATACCAAATGGAAGGTTAATTGCTTTTGACAAAGATGATTATGCTTTAGCACAATCACAAATTAGATTAAGCGCAATTGCTTCCAATTTTACCCTAGTAAAAAGCGACTTTAAAGATGTTAAAACTAAGCTTTATCAGCTAGGTATATATAAGGTAGATGGCATTATTGCGGATTTAGGAATTTCATCACCTCAAATAGATCAAGCTGAACGTGGATTTAGTTATAACAAAGATGCTAAATTAGATATGCGGATGAATCAACAACAAGAACTAAGTGCTTATGATGTTGTAAATTCATACTCTGAAGAGAAATTGGCTGACATTTTATGAAAATACGCTGATGTAAAACTTAATAAAAAAGTTGCGAAAGCCATCGTAAATGCTAGACCAATTTCAACCACCATGCAGTTAGTTGATGTTGTTAAATCTGCCTACCCAGCAGCTTTATTAAGACAGAAAAATCCTGCTAAAGCAATCTTTCAAGCAATCAGAATTGAAGTTAACAATGAACTAGATTCGCTTAAACAATTATTACTTGATGCAACTGAATTATTAAATAAGGATGGAACATTAAGTATCATTACATTTCACTCGCTAGAAGACAAAATGGTTAAGGATTTTATTAAAGACTTAACCAAAAGCGACCTTCCAAGCAAGATGCCTGTTATGGAAGAGAAAAAGTTCTCAGTAAAACAGGTTAAACCTTCAAAACAAGAAATAGAAGAAAATAATCGCTCTCGTAGTGCAAAATTACGTGTCATAAAGAAATTAATTTAACAAGATAAATAAATATTATAAGGAGTAGTTATGAAGAAGTATTTTATAAACTTTCACATTCGTACCAATGAATGTTCATTTGCGTTCATAAACAACACAAACGATAACTACTTAAATGTTAAATTAAACGTCTCAAATCATATTTCTTATTCACACCCAAGCGACTTAATTTCTTGACATGATGACATTATGTCTCAAGTTAAGGAAATTGTCAAAAAAGATATTGTGACATTAAACTATGTGTTTGATGACAATTTATTTCCTAATTTGGAACAAAAAATTATGGTTAATAAATTGAATTGCCAAAGCACTAGTTATGATTCAAGAATTCTAGCTGAATTATTTGCTCAAAAAAATGTCACATTAACTAAAGCTAACGTAATTGAGGATTTCTTAGCCAGCTTTCCTATCAATTACACTATGCAAAAAAATGAAATTATTAAGGAATATAAAGATATTCCTAAAAATCGTATAGCTGAAACAATTACTCAATATTTATCAGTTTTCAAAACAAATTTAAATTCAATCAATGATTTTAAAGCTTGCTTTTCAGCTAACATTCCAAATTGCCAAATTAATTATTTTTTACAAAGTCAAGTATTAGCAGCAAGTATGAAAAATATCCCTACTTCAAGCCTAGTAGTAGATTTGCAAGCTGACTATATCACTTTCTTTGTAGTTAAAAATGGTGCAATTTTAACTTATAAAAAATTGCCTCTTGGTTATAATGTACTTGATAATGGTAACCAGCTTGATACTTTAGAAATCATTAAATATCAAGTCAAAAATAGAATCAAAAATGAAGATAATGAAATAGTAGAAGAATCATTAATTCCTGCACTTGAAGGAATTAATCAACAATATAGTGCATTCAAAAACTCCTTACTCAATGAATTATTAAAATACACTATGACAAGTTTCAAAAATCCTCTTATTAATCAATTAAGCCACATTGCATTTACTGGTCAACTTGCATGAATGGTTAAGGATATTGAAGAAACATTTTTCGCTCGTTTTAACAAACACAACATGACAATTCAAAGTCTTGACAATGACAACAACTTTAGATTATTTGCTCTAGAGGACTCGCTTTTAGAACAAGTTGTTCTAATCACCAACGAAAACAAAGTTGAAGCAATTCAAAATAACACTGTGCTAAGCAAAATTGATTATGCACACCCTAAAGCCAAAAATAACGCATTAAGCAAACTTTTTAGTAGACTTTTCTTAAGATAGGAGCACGCTATGAATAATGAATTCAACAATAATGCAGCATCATATAAGACAGCCATTTCCCTAAAGGTCATAGGGGTTGGAGGCGCTGGAAACAATGCAGTAAATATGATGTATGATGAAAACTTACCAAATGTAGATTTTATCGTTGCTAATACCGATCTTCAATCTCTAGAAAAAAGTAAATGTACTCATAAAGTTGCTTTAGGAAAAGAAAATCGTGGTTTTGGTGCAGGATCAGATCCTAAACTTGGGGCCAAAGCAGTTGATGAATCAACAGTAGAAGTCAAAGAAGCCTTAAAAGACGCTGATGTTGTAATTATTACTGCAGGATTTGGTGGTGGAACCGGTACAGGTGCCAGCCCTAAAATTGCTCAAATCGCAAAAGAAAGTGGTGCGCTAACTATTGGTCTAGTTACTACACCATTTGTTTACGAAGGAAAAAATCGCATGCTTGTAGCACAAAATGGTATTGAACAACTTAAACAAGCTGTTGACTCTTACATTGTTCTTTCAAACGAAAAATTATCTGATGAAAATCCAGATGTTCCATTTGCTGATTCTCTTAAATTATCAAACATAACCCTAAAAAATATTATTATGGCAATCCATGATGTTTTAAATCGTGTTGGTACAATTAACATTGATTTTGCTGACATTAAACATACACTTAAAGATTCTGGTCTAACCATTGTTGGTATCGGACAAGCAGTTGGTGAAAATCGTGCTGAAAAAGCTGTTAAAAAAGCTTTCGAAACAAATCTATACGAATACGACATTAAACATGCATCTAAGCTTTTAATCAATATCCAACATGACAAATTAGTCACAAATAAAGAAATTAGAAATGCAGTTTCTAGCATACACGAAATTCTTTCAGGTCAAGATGGCTTTATCAATGATTGCAAAATTGGTCAAGAAATCGTTGAAACTGAAGATAACAAACAAATTTTCAAAGTTTCTATTATTGCCTCAGGTGTAGATGCAACTACAACCGATGTGCAAGAAGAAAAGGTAACTTCTAAGATTGATGCAATTGCAGACTTGCAACCTGAAATTGAAAATACTGAAGAAGTAATGCTTGAACAAGAAGAAGAAAATGAAATGATCAAAAATACTTTAGAAGCAGATTCAAATGCCTTGTTACATGCTACCGAGGAAGTTAAATATGCTCAAACTAAAGAATTAAACTCATATTTTGATATTGATGATACTTCATTAACAGATGAACAAGAAGAAACAAGTTGATTTATTTCAAAATAGTCGATGTTACGAAGACTTGGAATAATTAACGTTTCCTTGTTAACAGCCTAGCTAATACCTAGGCTGTTTTATTATCCCTTAGTTTTATAATGCCTTGAATAAAAAATGCCCTACTGTAATGTAGAGCATTTTGCAACTATTTCTTGTTTAATAAAGCAGCTATTCCAGGTATTGATTTATTGTGTAAAGTAGCTAAGTCATAAGGCGTTTCATTTAAATAAGTTTTACTAATACGTTTATCAAAGTCATCTACAGGCATAGCCTTATGTGACTGTCATTTTAAACGAGAATCAAGTTTAAAGTAATCAAAAGTTCTATATACTAGACTTGTAATAAAATCATTTGGAACCTTATTTATAACAAATTCAGGTTCATTGTCTTGTAAAATTAGTGGGACAATGAATTCTAATGTTTCAACTGCTTCATTAGCAATGGTATTTTGTATATCCCTGCTTAGTTGGTCGCCTTTCATTGAATCATATAATTGATCAATGTATGCTTGCTCATTACTTGCTTTAGTTTGATATCTATCAAATTGATCACTAAAGACTTTTTGATAATATAATTTAAAACTTTCAAAAGAGCTATGTGTATATGCACGACTTGCTGGTACATGTTTTATTGGTTGGTAGTTAATAAAAACCTTATTTGTTATACCATAAACCATATATAATTCTGGTTTAATTTCGCCATGTTGAACGTTTACAGGAATAGAAATTTTATAAAAGTGTACATTAGGATTTAATTCCTCTAATTTATTCTTTTCAAATTCCGGCTTATAGTCAATATATAATTTATCATTATCTAAGTATGCTAAATCATACTTAGATAAAAAACTGTTTTTTAAAGCAACTAATGATTCATGCATGCTGCTTGATAGTTTCTTATCTTCCAGTAATGTAGATAGATTATTATTTGCATATGACAATTCTTGTACTGTATAACCATTTATAGCTTGCACAAGTTTATCTTTATTTAAGTATGATAAAGGGGCATTAAACTCTGGATCCTTACTTTTAGCACTAAATTCTAGCTTATTATTTCAAGCTTGTGCTAGGAAACTTGAAATATTAAATTCATAATTTGGATAAAGCTTATTAAAAATCTGTTCTTCAACATTTCAAGCAGGTATCATTTCTGCTTTTTGTTTGCCTTCTAATTGAGCAAGACTAAGAGAAGTGACCAAATCTAGTCCATATTTTCTATTATCTTGCACAAGCTTCTTGTGTTCATTGCTATATTTAGCTAAATTAATTTTATTTTTACTTTGTAAAATTTCCTGTAAAAAATTTATATTTTCGCCTTCTCCTATAGGAGTAAAAAATCCAATATCTTTATTTGATAAATCCATTTGTTTATATAAAGGTATCGTGATATTCTTATATGCTATATAAACAGTTGGTACCATATCTCCTGGTTTGCTTTTTTTCTCTTCTTTTTTTATAAAATAGCAATCGGAACTATTCATGTAGTTTAAATAATTATTTACTAAATTAATATTTACTCAAGCTGTTTTATTTATCGTCCCATCTTTGTTGTATATCTTTGGATTTCTATTTATGGTTTGAATAATTAAATTGAGCGACTTTAAATAGGTTTCTGAAGGATAGTAAATTTCATGTTCCTGTGCTGGAATAAATTTTAATACTGCTTTATTTAGACCATCAAGATCAAAGTTTTTGTTCGGATTTACTCAAAGCAATTCTTTAATGCCTTTAATTTTGTTCAAATTATCATTCAATTCACTTTTTTCAGTTTGTTGACATGATACAAGCGTGCAAAATGGCAAAAAGGATATTGAACCCAAAAGTAATAATAATGATTTATGTTTTTTCATTTCACCTCTTTAATTTATATACAAGAATTAATTGTATATATAATCATTATAGGCTTATTTTATTAAGTACATTATAAAATTTGATTTCATGTGGAAATTTCCACATTTTTTCCCTTTTTTCAGATTTTGGAGTTTAAATACTTTAAACTTAGAACTAAGTAAAATAAATAAGAGCATTTGTGAACTCTTAATAGAATTTTTAAACGATCTGATCAAACAATAAATGATTTAGATTATTAATTCCAATTTTAATAAAGCAAAGAAAAACGAAACTACCTAGGGCGTAGCTTCGTTAATTTTTTTATAGTTGGTATATAAATTTTTGCAATATAGTGCTTACGATTCTTACCTACAAAAGATATTCATTCAATATTATTTGGGATATCTACATCTAGACTTAAATATTCATCTAAATCCTTGCACAGATTCACAAAAAAGCGTTTATAGAAAATGTACCTTATAGGCGAAATATATATAAAGAATGCTGCCATAGATATATAACATATTATGGATGAATATTGACTCATATAAACTTTTTCCTTAACTAATATAGTTAATGTAGTAATTATAAAAAATAATGATATTAAAGTTGCAGATAAAAAGCCATTAAGTATCATTCAGCATATTAATTTTCTTTTGATTAAAACGAGAAGTTTATTTCGTCTTAGTAAATAGAAATCATTTCTAAATTTAAATATATTATTATTTACATTTTTTTCATCAATAATTTCATATTTTGTATTTATGTGAATTTTCTTTCTGTTTCAAAAGAAATTAACCATACGATATTGTTTATTACATCCTATTGCATATCTATATATTCAAGTATTTTTTACATTTGATTCCTTATTTCACTTATATCTAGGGATATACAAAGGTAAAAAGTCACCTTTTTTATTTTTATATAATCAAATCAGTTTATACAAATTTCAATATATAAATGGATTTATTCAGGCAAAAAGTATTCAATAATTAGATAAATCAATAAAAGCTATAGTCAAAAATAGACTAAAAATAATTGATTCAGTAAGACTTTTTAATACAAATAAATTGTCTTTAAAATTGCTTATTGCCTTATTAGGATTGATTCTTTTTATCATTTTATTTTATATAGGATATGTATTTCTAGCAGCTTTTTTGCACTAAGACTGATATTTCTTCAGATTTCTTTAATTATCACAATAATTATTTTTCATAAAAACGAATTAATGTTTGAATGCAAAACTATTTGTGAGAGCAAAATGCTGTTAGTATTGTTACCTTGTAAATTTAATTTATTTTCTTATATATCCTTGTTTATATTATTTAACTAATAAAGATGGTTCATCCATTTCTTTTGGTTGTGCTACATGAATGTAGTCTAATACAGTTGGAGCTACATTAGCAAGTTTACCATCTGCTAATTTAACACTTTTATCACTACATACAAACATTACAGGACTTGAAGTGTGTTTTGTAGCTGGTTTACCATTAGCATCTTCTGTAATTTCAGCATTACCGTGATCAGCTGTAATAAAGATTGTTACATCGTTTTCTTGGGCTCATTTTATAACTCTAGCAATTTGGCCATCTAAAAATTCAACAGCTTTTATTGCAGCTTGTAAATTACCTGTGTGTCCTACCATATCAGGGTTAGCATAGTTCATAATAGTTACATCAAAATCAAGTGCATTAGCAAGTAATTCATCAGTAATTCCTTGAGCTGACATTTGAGGTGCATCAGCATATGATTCAACTTTAAGTGAATCTACCATGATACGTTTTGAGTTTTTAAACTCAATATCATTTCCACCATCCATGAAGTAAGTTACGTGAGCATATTTTTGAGTTTCAGCGATTCTTAATTGTTTTAATCCAGCTTGTTCAAGAACTCTACCAATTGGCATTGTAATTTGCATTTCATCAAAGGCAATAATTGTATTAATTCCTTCATATTTCATCATTGAAACAAATTTATCTATGTTTCTTGGGTGTGTTGGTTTTACATCATATAATGGTGATCCAATAAATAAGTGTGTTAATTGTCTTGCTCTATCAGGTCTAAAGTTAAAGAAGATAATTGAATCTCCATCTTGTACAAAGTCTTCTTTAGTTAAGTTACCATTAATTGCTGGTACAAAGAATTCATCACTAATATCTTGACTATATTGTGCATCAACATATTCTAGTGGTGTATTAAATTTATGATCTGAATTACCTAAAATAGCTTCATAGGCTTTTTCAACTCTATCAAACATTGAGTCTCTATCCATAGCATAAAATCTTCCTGAAATTGAAGCTACATTATATCCGTATTCTTTACATAAAGCATCTAATTTTTCAAATGAAGGTTTAATACTTCTAGGTGCAACATCACGTCCATCCCCAAAAGCGTGAATTGCAACTTTTTTAACACCATGTGCATGTGCTGATTTTAATAATTCAAATAAATGGTTTTCAAGTGAGTGAACTCCCCCAGGAGAAAGTAATCCCATCACATGTAATGTTTTATTATTTTTCTTAACAGCTTCAAAAGCTTCAATAAAAGCTTTATTTTCACCAAATGTCCCATCATCTAAGGCTTTTTGAATTAAAGATAGACCTGTATATACAACAGTTCCAGCCCCAATGTTTAAGTGTCCAACTTCTGAGTTTCCCATTTGTCCTTTTGGAAGCCCTACATATTCTCCTGAAGCTTGAAGCACTGAGTTAGGGTAATTTGCTAATAAATTATCAAATGTAGGAGTGTTAGCTAAAGCAAAGGCATTCCCTTGTTTTTCTGCTCTAAGTCCTAATCCATCAATAACGATAAGTACAGTTTTTTTCATTTTTTCTCCTTTTAAATTAATTAAAAAAATTATATTGTTTTCTTATAAATATGTAAATAAAAACTTACAATAATCAAAAAATAAGAAGCCTAAGCTTCTTACTAAAATTATTTATCTTGTACAGCTTCTACACCAGGTAATTTAAGCCCTTGAAGTAATTCAAGAGAAGCTCCACCACCTGTTGAAACATGAGTAAATTTGTCTTCCATACCTAGTTTTTCAACAGCAGCAACAGAGTCTCCTCCACCAACTACTGAGTAAGCACCTTTTAATTGTGCAATAGATTCACAAACAGCAAGTGTTCCTTTTTCATAGTTAACAAATTCAGCAACTCCCATAGGTCCATTTCAAACTACTGTTTTAGCATCTTTTAATGCATTCTTGATGTTTTCAATTGATTTAGGTCCAAGGTCAAGTCCCATGTAACCATCTTTAATTGATCCTTCTTGAATTTCAGGTTCAACATCTTTAAATTCTTTAGCACATGCGTGATCTACTGGTAAAATAACTTTATCACCATATTTAACTAAGAATTCTTTTGCAAGTTCTACATAGTCATTTTCAACTAATGAAGTTCCAGCACTTTCTCCTTTAGCTACCATAAATGTGTAAGCCATAGCTCCACCAATAATCATCTTGTCAGCAATTTTAGCTAAGTTTTCTAAAACTTGAATTTTATCTGAAACTTTAGCACCACCAATAATTGCTACATATGGGTGTTCTGGATTTGTAATTACTTTGTTAAGTGATTCAACTTCTTTTTGCATTAAGTATCCAAGTGCAGATTCTTTAATGTTTGAAGAAATTCCAACGTTTGAAGCGTGAGCTCTGTGAGCTGTTCCAAAAGCATCATTAATAAAAACATCACCTAATGAAGCTCAGTAAGCACCAAGTTCTGGGTTGTTTTTAGATTCAGCTTTGTCATTTAAGTCTTCAAAACGTGTATTTTCAACTAAAACAACATCACCAGGTTGCATGTTTGCAACTGTTTTTTCTAATAATTCACCTCTTGTTTCAGGCAAGAATGTAACTGGACGTTGTAATTCATTTGCTAATTCTACAGCCACTGGTCTAAGTGTCTTAGAAGCTAAATCTTCAGCTGATTTAATTCTTCCTAAGTGTGAGAATAAAATAACTTTTCCACCTTCAGCAATAATTTTGTTAATTGTTGGTAAAGCAGAAACTATTCTTTTTGTTGATGTAATAACACCATTTTTTACAGGTACGTTAAAATCAACTCTAACTAATACTTTTTTTCCTTTTAAATTAAGGTCATCAATTGTTTTTTTCATCGATATCTCCTCTATGTTATCTTTTGAAATTATATTTTATTTTGGATAAAATAAACTAAAAAATATAGCTTTTTATTGCTATATTTCTAGTATAAATAGTTCGGAATATAAACTAATTCAAGTAAAAAGTAAAGTGAAAAAATATCTTTTAAAATATCGTTGTAAACTGCTTTAGTTACTTTTTCTGGTTTAGTTGAATATAATGGAACATCAATTACTCCAAATCCTTGTGGTGAAATAAATCCCATGTAAATTAAATCATTATCAGCTTGTAATTTAATATAGCTTGTATTAGTAAATTTAAGATTTTTCTTTCACATATTGGTTAAATTTTCCATCGCTAGTGGAGTAAACATTACACGTGCTTTAAGTTCATCATCTGCTTTGAGCTTAAAAATCTTATTAAATTCAGGATTTTCAAGCTTAATTTTTTTCATTTTTCCCATAAAGGAATCGAAGAATGAAAATCTTGCTCAATGTTTTTGATCAAGTGATCTGGCATCAATTTTAAGTAATGTAGCATAATAGTGTGTTTCACTGTGGTGAACATTACCTTTTGAGTCAGTATATGTGGTTTCATATATTCAGTGAGTATTAGAAAAATGTGCTGGATATTTGCCATCAATAATTAATGTCTGACAAGGATTGGCATTTACCAATCTAGCACCATTCGGAATATTTGAAGGCATGCAGTTTTTGTATTCTGACATAGTAAAAACATGAGTATCCGGAGCAAAAGAATATTTAACTCCAGCACTTGGATCATTATAATTTGTACCTTGAAAATTTCAATTAGGTTGCAAAATATTAATTGTCATCTTATATATTTCATCTTTTGAAGACTTTTTACGGATCATAGAAGAAATCCCTTTTGCAGCACTAAGTGATTTTCCAAGATATATCATTGTTAAAATTAAAGATACTAAAGTAAATGTACCTATAATTGCACTTACAACCATTCCAGCTGTCTTATTATATATAGCACATGGAATAAGTATTGAAAGTGTAATTGCTAGTAATCCTAATGTAACTAACCCCACAATATAAAATAGTTTGATTGATTTTTTATATTTATCATATAAAGGTGTCTTGAAACATTCATCAACTATTTTTTGAATTACCGGCAAGACTTTTTGGTCAGCTTCACTTTTAAAATCTGCATAGTTTAAATAGTCGGCTACGCGTTTCATTGTACTATAATCCTAATTCATTCATATCAACATCTTGTCTAGCTTTTGTTGAAGCTTGAAATAGAGGAGCTGTTGATAATTGCATGTTTGATGCAACAACATTATCTGGTCAAGTCATAATTTGCATGTTGAAAGCATTAACTTTTGAGTTATATAGTCTTCTGGCAGCAGCAAGTTCTCTTTCAAGATAAACTGTTTCTTCCATTAATTCTTTGTATAAACTATCTGCTTTAAGTTCTGGATAGTTTTCTCCAACAGCCATTAAACGACCAAAAATTGAGTTATTCAAGCTTTCAATTTCTTGACTATTTGCAGCTGTATTACCTGCTAAAGTTAATGAACGTAATTTAGCTACATCTTCAAATACTTTTTCTTCGTGTATTTTGTATGATTTTACTTGTAATACGATTTTGTTTAATGTATCTGAACGTTTTTGCAATTGTGTATCAATTCCTGAGGCAGCTTCATTAATATCATTTTGCATTCTTAAGAATTTGTTTCTACGAACAATATATCAGATGACTGGAAGAATCAAAATAAATGAAGCATAGACAACAACTTTAGCTCCTGTTGATGCCTTAGCAACAACTGGTGTGTTGTCAGCAACTGGTTCTAGTCCTTCTGGGTTTTTTACTTCTGAGTTATTAAATAAATTTGGCATAATTTCTCCTTTTTTTAATTATATAGTTTTTTAAATTTGACTACAGTCATTTTTTACCATTACTGCAGTGTAAAATAAACAGTTAAATTATTACTTTTCAATTTATTTTTTTATATCAAAGTTAATTACGAATTATGCATAACTTAATTTAATTTAAATAAAAATTAAAATAACTTGCAAAATAAGAACTCAAATTCCTAGAAAACAGCTCGAATGTTCAAATTTATAAATAAATTTAGTGCAAAATCATCTCTAAAAAAGATCGTTTCAAAAACTAGTGTCTCTTATAAAATATTTAGAGAAATTTATCCCTTTATTATATTTTTATAGCATATTCTTACCAAGAAAAATTAGAAAAAATATGTCTTATTCATTATTTTGTAAAAGAGCTATTAAGCAAAGATTAGCAGCTCCTTATCGCTTAAAAAACAATAGAAAAGCAATCACTAACTTAATTGAAATGAGAAATAACATTAGTAAAGTAGAGATACTTTTATCTATAAAAATGAAAATATCAGTTATTGATAAAGTACTTTCTAATTAGTACTTTGAGAAGTGTAAGTGTAATAATAATTATAATTTAGAAGAATTTGTAGAAATTGAGCATGTGTAAATAGGTAACCAAAGATATATTGCTTTTTCATATATTTACACCTATAGATAGATCAGATAGTAAAAAGTTATAGGTTTATAAGTAGAAAAAAGCAAATATTGGCTAATTGAAGATGATTGGACAAAATTAGAAAGATTTTTATTATACTGTAAGAATTAAGTTCAAGTTTTCAGATAGTAATATTAAAATATCTTTTATAATTGTCATTATGAGACTAAGATTTGACAAAAATGCTGAAAGCAATTTAAATGCTTCAGAATACTTAATTAAGGAATTTCCAGTGCAACTTAATCCTGGTGATGTTTTAGAAATTGGTGCAGGTAAAGGGGAAATGATTGCTAAACTTGCTTCTTTAAATCCAAATACTAGATATATTGCTTTTGAAAAGTATCCAACTGTAGCAAATAAAATACTTAAGAAAATTAATGAAATGGGACTTAAAAACTTATTCATAGTGACTAAAGATGCAGCAAACTTAAGTGAGCTATTTACTGGATCAATTGATACAATTTGATTGACTTTCTCAGATCCATGACCTAAGAATGCTCACGAAAAAAGAAGATTAACTTATAAAACATTCTTAGAGCAATATAAAGCTTTACTTTCATCTCAAGGATGCTTATACTTTAAGA
This sequence comes from Mycoplasma milvi, assembly GCF_048284715.1. Classification (NCBI taxonomy): domain Bacteria; kingdom Bacillati; phylum Mycoplasmatota; class Mollicutes; order Mycoplasmatales; family Mycoplasmataceae; genus Mycoplasma; species Mycoplasma milvi. The sequence continues at coordinate 88,374 of NZ_JBLWAH010000001.1, forward strand.
CTGATAATGATAAGTTATTTGACTATTCATTAGAATCACTTGCATTAAATAATTGAACAGTGCTTGACTATACTAGAGATTTGCATGCTTCAGCTTATAATGCTACCAATGTGCCTACTGGATACGAAGAAAAGTGATCTGCTAAAGGGAAAAACATTAATTTCTTAATTGCTAAGCCAAATTAAAAATGTACTTACTTACAAGTACATTTTTTGTTATTTTGGGAAATTAAATCTTATTAACTTCAATAAAGGCTGAAAATTTCTTATTTTTAACAATTTCAACAACCTTGAAAGTAACTTCATCATCAAGTGTATATCTAGCATTCTTGTAAAGACGTTTTGCCCCAGTACGCTTGAGTAAAAAGCTACGTAAGTCCATATCTTCTTCTTCAGGTAAAAGTAATTCATCATCAATTTCAAGTTGTTTGAATAAATCATCCATTTTTACATTAGATTGCACACGAGCTTTTTCTAGAGAAACTTCATAAATTTCTTCATCATCATCAAATTCATCGTATATTTCACCAACGATTTCTTCGATAATATCTTCAATAGTAATAATACCTAAAACATCAGTGCTGTTGTTGTTTTCGACTACAAAAGCCATTTGAGCTCTTGCTGCCCGCATCTTTTCTAGGGCTGAAGATAATATTGAGTTAGCTGAAACTAAAGGTACATGTTTCATATAGTCAATAATACGACCTTTTTTCAAATTAAAGATGTCTTTAAGCAAGACAATACCAATTAGTTGTCCATCTTTTTCTACTGGTATTCTAGAATAATTAGTTTCTTTAAAAATTTCAAGTGCATCAGATATATTGCTTTTTGACGAAATAGTAGTAACATCTTTCATTCTAATATAGTGTTGAGAAACTTTTGTTGAGTCTAAATCTAAAGCATTTTGTGCTAAAATACTTTCTCCAGTTTGCAACACTCCTTCTTCTTGAGCTAATGACAGCATTGATTTAATATCTTCTTCAGAGTTAGTTACATAAACATTTTTTGACAACTTACTGATCGGATATGTAAGTGGGAAAAAAAGTCAAAACATCACTTCATTAAAGATGCAAAAGATTGTTAAATATCTTTCAGGATTACTTTTAGCTATTAATTTGGGGATTATTTCTCCAAAGAGTACTAAAATTGGCGTAACAACAACTGTTGAAATAATTACAGTTCGTGGATCGCCTTCTGCAAAATAAAGCGAAAGCACATAAGAAGTAAGTGCTGAGGAAGCAACGTTTACTAGATTGTTTCCAATTAAAATCGTACTTAGTAATTGATTATATTTTTTAACTTGTTTATTGATTAAGACAGCAAACTTCTTCTTTTTATCTTGCATATCATGCAATTTAGCTGGTGAAATAGTGCTATAAGCAGTTTCTGATCCAGAAAATATGCTACTTAGTAAGAATAATATGATTAATACAGCTGCAACAATACCTGTAATAAGAGATTTATTAACATCATTACCTGCTGCACTTGTAGAGTTTTGTAAATTAGTTATAAGACTGGAATAACTGTCCATGATTTAATATCTGTTCCCTTCATTTTCATCTGTGAATTTAACATATTTTCCAGTGTAAATTAAAGTGTCACTACCTGGTTGACCATTTCTATTCTTAGCAATAGTAACAACCACTGGGATATGTTCATTTTTATTGGATTCTTCTTCAGAAATACCTTTTTTCAAAGGTTTTCTATTTAAGAAAATAACAGCGTCAGCATCTTGTTCGATTTGACCTGATTCACGTAAGTCATTTAATTGTGGACGCTTGTCTTCTCTATTTTCAACACTACGAGATAGCTGTGAAAGTGCCAAAATTGGAACTTTTAATTCTAAGGCTAGTGTCTTTAAAGAACGCGAAATAGTTGCAACTTCATTTTGTCTATTACCACTTGCATCACCTGCAGAAAGTAATTGCAAGTAATCAATTACAACTAAATCCAGTTTGCCCTCAAGATTCTTCATTAAGTGACGAATCTTGAAAATTATTTCAGTAATATTGCTTTTTGGTTCATCATCAAATCAAACAACACTATCTTTCTTCATATTTTCAATAGTATGAAATAACTTAAGAGCTTCATCTCCACTATTGATTAATTTTGGGTTTTGAATTTTATAAAGTTCAATACCACTAGATGTTGATAAGTAACGACTTGTTAGTTCACTAGTTGGCATTTCGAGCGAAATAAAAGCTACATTCTTAACTTCACCTTTCATATTAGCTTCATCAATGATATTTTTCGCTATATTTAAGGCTAAAGCTGTTTTTCCAACTCCAGGACGAGCTGCTAGAATAATTAATTGTCCAGGTTTGATCCCTTTGATATATTTATCAATGGCGTAGAAACCTGAATATAAGAACTTTTGATTTTCATCTTTGTTTTGCAAGATTGCATTAATATGTTCAGCTAGTTGGAAAGCAGCCTCATCCAGTGGAATAAATTCAGAATTCTTAATTGACATATTGTTGTTAGTTACAATAAAGTTTTGTAAGTCTTGAATACTACTATCTCAATTAATTTCTTTATTATGCCCAAAGGCTTTTACATATTCAGCATAAAAAGATTCTAAATTACGCATTTTTTGTAATTCAATTAGCTTTTCAATGTTAGATACAAAGTTGTCATCATTGTAAAATGAAGATGCAACTTTGTTTAATATTGCAAGTGAAAGCGCACTGTATTCAAATTCTGTATTATGTGATTCAATTAGTTTTTTAACATCATTATAATCAAATGTGATAGCCTTATTATTTGAAGCACTCCGAGTAGTTTTAATTAGTTTAAAAAGCTGATGATATGCTTGATTAAAGAAAGCACTAGGAGTTAAATAGTCAAAGGCTAGTCCTTGCTTATCCAAATCATTTAGCATATTACTTAATATTTCTCTTTCAACACTTTCGCTGTGAAATAAAGTGTCTTTTAAAGGCATTAAATCGCCAGAAATATTACGATAAGGTTTATCTTCGAAAAAACGTCTACTTCTTGACATGTTGAATGGTGATTTCTACTCTAATGTTAGCTTTAATGTCTTTATAAAGCACAGCTTCGACATCATGTGGCCCTTCTGAAACTAGACGTACTTTGCTTAAAGAGTGTTTATCTAGCTTAAATCCTAAAGCTGTTAATTTTTTGTCGACATCTTTAGTTGATACTGAACCATGCACGTTTAAGTTTCCGTTAGCATCGATGTTAGCTTCAAGTGTATATTTAAGTACTAATTTTTCAAGTTGTTCTTTGAGTTCTAATGCACTAGTTCTATTTTCATGTTCATTAGCTACTAAATTGTTTAATCTTTTATTTAATTGGTGCACTGTTTGATCGTTGTATGGAACACCAAATCCATTCTTAATTAAATAGTTTGATCCATATCCATTAGATACTTCAACTATAGTATTAGCTTTTCCATCTTTACAATCTTTAATTAATATTACTTTCATCTTTAATCTCTCTTTCACTCGTAATAATTGCATGTCTTATATTATCAACAAAGGTTTCTAATTCTTCGTCTGAGACAGCAGCAGCAGTTGAGAAGTGACCACCACCCCCAACTTGTTCACAAATTATTTGGACATTAGTTCCTATTCCTCTAGCACTAAGTTTATATAATTTTGTTCCTTTTAATCTAGCTACAACAAAGCTAGCTACTCTTCCTTTTATTTTTAAAATTTCATTAGCTGCCATTGAAATAACATCATTTGAAACTTCTAAATCACAGTAGGCAAGGAAGTAACCCTTTTTCACTTCTTGAACATTGCTCAAGATTTCTTGAATTTGCTCTTCAGTTTCATCATCAATTTTGAGTAAGTTACCTGACTTAATTACATTAGCTCCACGAGCTTCTAATCAGGCACTAGCTTCAAATGTCCGGGTAGTTACTGATTTTGAAAATTGTGCAGTATCTAGGAAAATACCACTAAGTAATAATTGTGCACAAATTTGACTTATATTTAATTTATATTCCATAAATGTCATAATTTCAGTCACAATTTCTGATGCTGAGGAAGCAGTTGTGTCAATGTAAATATTAGTTATTGGACAATAGTCAATACTTTTTCCTACCCTGTGATGATCAAAAATAAAGATATTATTTCTAGCTGCATTAATTATTGCATCTTTATTATCTGTCCGAGCTACATCATTATTGTCAACTAATACAACTAACGTATTTTCATCAGTGATCTTAGTTGCATGAGCTGGCTTAATAAATACTTTCTCATCAAAACCACTAGAAGTTAGTTCTTCTAAGTATTTTTCAGTAGTTTGGTCAAATGTAACATTACAAATATAAGCTTTTTTGCCAAAACTACGTGCAATTTCAACTACTGCATAAGCTGAACCAAGCGCATCTAGATCAGCTAATTGGTGACCATATACAATAACTTGTTGAATATTTGGCTCCTCTAAACGTTTGGCAAACTCTAAAGCAACTGATTTAATCTTAGTTCGATTATTATTTGACATAATTTCGCTATTTGACCCAAAATAAACAGCTTGTTGAGTGTTGGAGAAAATAGCTATTTGATCCCCACCTCTGTTTTGTGCTTGCACTAAAGCTTTTTTAGCTTGCTCAAGTTTTTCTTTTAATGAAGACCAACCTCTTGCAAACCCAACACTTAGAGATAGCTTGTTAATTGAAGGATCTTTAATATTTTGATGAATATTGGTAAATAAACTAAAATTATCCTTTGACATTTCGTGTAATGATTTTTCGTTCGTAATAACAACAAACTTACCATTAGTGTATTGTCTATAAATTAAGTTGTATTTTTCCATATATTCTTTAATTGTATCGATAACAACTTTATTAATTAAGAAAATTTGTTCTTCAGAAAGAATTGATTGGTACATTTGATAATTATCAATTTCAATTTCGCCAACTACAGGCTTTTGTTCCCATGATTCTACTTTAAATAGGTGTTCAGTTGTGATGTCACGAATAACAATTGTGTTTGATAAAGGTCAAAATTGAGCTTCATAAATATTTTTGTTGTTATAGAACTCAATTTTTGTTTGGTTCATATCAACTTCTTTTTTATAGTTATTATCTATTCTTTGGAAAAACTCATTAACTGAGACATTAATAAAGTCTTTATGGAATTTATTCTTAATAAAGTTACTTGTCCATACAATATTTTGATCAATGTCATAAATAATAAGCCCAATATTATTATTTGTCATAATTTTTTCCAAAAATCCATTAAATGACTTATTTATTAGTTCTCTTGATTTTGCAAAGTTATAAACAGCAAAATAAAGTAACATAATAACAATTCCTAAGAGCACAAACATTCCAAGTATTGCTAAAATACCAGTTAATTTATCAGTGTGAAGATTAACTAATGCCCAAATTAAGAGGATGAACATTATTACAAATAATGTTATTAGTCCTGAATAAATTCAAACTTTTTGTTTTTTTCGCATTGCTTCCTTTCAGTAATATTTAAATTATAAATTAATTCTGACTAAAGGGTCAAATTACTTTAATCTTTTTACTAGCTTTATTTAAGATAATTTAGCTACTTTATTTCAATTTTCTGATGATTTATTATTAGATTTGAATATAAGAAAATGATAGATATTTGTGCTTATTCTTAGCAAAATATTGTACTGATAATTATATTTTTATTTAGTTTTTATTTCTAGATTTGTTGCTTATTTTGATGTGTTTTCAAAAGTATTTTTTTCTGATTTCTTGAGCACTTGAACATCAAATTTCACTTAATTAAGATAGCAATCAAAGCAGATTTAATCAACCTTCATAACTTTCTTTAATAATAGGTATTAACTAAAAGCATATGCATCTATCTTTACAAACTAGTTTGAGCTTTTTTACTTTTTGTTTTATGTACATTTCAAAATATTCTTTTAAATAATTCAACTTTTGCCACTTGAGAAAGAATAAAAATGTTTCTTTTTTAACGGTTAAGAAAGAACAGAAAGAAAAATTCCACCCTTAGTGTGAGTGGAATGAAAGAATAAACACCGCTACAATGATTCCAACAAATAATGAAAAGAGTATAAAGAATCATTTCTTCTTTTCAATATGGTTGTGATAGAATTCTGGAATAAACTCAACAATCGAAGTAAATAGGAATATACCCGCAATTGCTGCAAACATACCAGCTTTTAGTCATCATAAATCATTGATTTTAGCACCTGCATAGGCGCCAATTAACATAAATGGTAAGAAGAGTGAAAGTCCTAAGAAGGAAAGTAGTAATGATTTAACTTTGCTAAATCCTGCTTCTCTTAATCTAAAGTAAAAAATTGATTCTTCAGGGAAAAGGTGAAGGACTAAAGATATAAAATAGGCTGTAGAAAGGTTGTTTAATTTACCTTCTGTAGCTAAAGATAAGTTGTATCCAAGTAAAATCCCTTCAGGAATTCTGTGTGTAAGCAATAAAAGTAAAGCAATGACTTTCATTTTAGGTGATGTTTTATAAATAATTGCTTCTTCCGCTTGAGCTAGGTTTTCTTCTTGACCAAAAATATAGTCAGGGTGTGCATGATCATGATGGTGATTATCATGATCATGATGGTGAATGTATTTATCACCTGTATATAGTGTTTTATCTTTAAAAATAGCTAAACTATTTTTATTTTCAAGTTGTAAGATTTCAACATTTTTCTTTGAGTGTACATGTCTAGCATCATGGTGGTGTTCGTCATCCCCGTGTTCATGAACAAACACACTCATATTTTTGTCTTTTTTTAGTGCTTTATTAATTCGATAAGTAATAACAAACTTCAAAGTAAATGAAAAGAGTAATCCAACAATTAATCCTGTCACTACTGTTGCTATATTAAGGCCATAAACGATATTTTTATTTTCAGATGCACCTGGGTAATAATCAATTGCGCCATGGCTTGAAGTTTCAATACTTTCACGTAAAAATCCAAATAAGGCTAATGCAATAAAGAATCCAGTTGAAAATGCATATAAGTAAAATGTAAAACTTTTAAATTTTCGATCTTTGAGTCTGTGGAAAAGAGGCAAAATAAATGATAGCAAGGTTGGGATTGATAGCAAAATTAGTAAGGTTACTAATACTACAATAAAAGTTGCTAAATTTTGATTTCCTCCTACAGAATCAGTTAATCTAAGATATAAATCTTGTAGAGACATTATTCTTCTTTAACATCAATATTGTGATAAACGTCTTGAACATCATCATCATCTTTTAATTTTTCAACAAAATCAAGAAGTTTTTGTTCTTTTTCAGCATCATATTCTACATACATATTTGGTAAGTAAGTTACTTCACATTGAAGATATTCATTAACACCTAGTGAAGATTCAATAGCTGATTTTAGATCTGAGAAGTTTTCAGGGGCTGTAGTAATAACAAATGATTCTTCTGCAACCTCAACATCGTCAGCTCCATTTTCAAGAGCGACCATCATGATGTCATCTTCTGATACATATTGTTTAGAAATTTCAATAATTCCTTTTTTGTCAAAGGCAAATGGGATTTGGCCAGTTTTCCCTAATGTTGCATTTTGTTTGTTAAAGTAAGCTTGAATATTTGATTTAACTCTGTTTAAATTGTCAGAAAGTGTAACAACGATAAATGTTGCTCCACCACTAACTGTTGCATTAAATACTGTTTCAACGAATGCATTTGAGTTTTTATCTCCAGCAGCTTTTTTAATAGCTCTTTCAATATTGTCTTTTGGCATGTTTTTTGATTTAGCTTTTGCAATCGCAAGTTTTAAAGCTGGGTTTGATTCTGGATCTGGTCCTTTTTGTGCAGCTACATAAATTTCTTTTGATAGTTTTTGGAATATTTTTCCTCTTGCTGCATCTTGAGCACCTTTACGGTGCATAATGTTGGCTGCGTGTGAATGTCCTGCCATAATTTCTCCTTTATTTAATTTCTGATGGTTTATAGATCGCATCCCTCTTATGTTGAGAGATTTTGTGTTTGTGTTCAATTTTATCAATAATATCTTGTGATAAAACTTTAGATATTAATTCTCTATTTTCAATGTTGTCTAAGTAAAAATCAAGTTGTGCATATGAAAAGCCAAGTTCACTTTCATCAGTTTGATTTTCTCAAAGCCCTGCTGAAGGAGCTTTAGAAATTATTTCTTGAGGAACATTAAGCAATTGTGCTAAAAAACGAACTTCACCTTTAGTTAATCTTGAAATCGGAAGCAAATCTACTCCCCCATCTCCATATTTAGTAAAGTAACCAATAAAAGTTTCATCTAAATTGTCAGTTCCAAGTACCAAGCAATTTTTGTCTTGCGCTTTAGCATATAATGTTGTCATTCTTAATCTTGGCTTAATATTAGCAATTGCAAGTGGATTGTCTATATTTACAGCATCATAAATAGCATTAAATGTTTTTGACAGATCAACTACTTCAAACTTATCGTAAAAAGTTGCTTCTAATTTGGCAATATCACTTAAATCACTGTCTAACATTTGACCAACTGGCATAACAATACCATAGGTACTTTCTGGCATTAAGTTTTTTGCAATAGCATAAACTAAAGCTGAATCAATTCCTCCAGATATACCAACCACGAAGCCTTTGGCTTTTGATTTTGCTAAGTAATCTTTTAAGAAATTATTAATAACTTCTAAGTATTCTAGAGCAGCTTGCTTGTCATAAACAGGCTTGTTATTTTCATATCTAGTAATTTTACTCATACTAACCTCTAATATTTTAATATTGAAAATATCTAAAATTTTACTAAATTTTACATTTATACTTGCAAATAATTTATACCATAATTTTGAAGGTTTTATATTACTTTTTAGTAATTTAATTCATTTTAAACTAAACAAAATATAAAAGTAGTAAAAACAGTATATTTTTGGTGTGTTTTTGCACTTTTTATATTTTTCATTAACTTTTTATAATAAAAGATATAATAAGAATCAATTGAAAATAAGGAATAAATATGACAGATAATACCCTTGAAAATATTAATCACAATAAGAAAAATCTCATGCAATTTAGCTGAAAGAGAACTTTAAGGCCTAGTTACAAAATTGCCTTTAGTGGAATAATGTTGGCTCTTACAATTATCCTTTCTCTACTAAGCATGTTTTTAAAATTTACTTCATTTTTAAGTTTTAACTTATCTTTAATCCCGATCTTTCTTACCTTCACATATATAGGGTTAAATTATGCTTTAATTGTAAGCTTTTCTCGCTTTATAATTATGCCCTTGATTGCATCCACTCTGCCTTTTAGTCTTGGAGCCGGGGTCGAATATTTAGGGAATTTTATTGTATTTGTTTCACAACTGTTCTTTTTTGGATTTTTTTATTTATTATATAGAGTAGTTAATTGTTCTAGAATTAGCACTCCACTAGTTAAAGTGATACTAGTCATGATACTTTCATCCCTTGCAGTAAGTGTTATTATGCCTATCTTAAATACATTTTTATTTAACATAATTTATTTTCGTATTTTAAACATTATTAGTAGTTTTAGCCTTAGTGAAATAGTAAATAATTATAATAGTAAATTTAAAAACTTCTTTTTTGGTATTCCTAACTACTATGCTGGATCATTTACTGTATATTTTATTTTTAATTTAACAAACATCTTAATAAATTGCATTATAATTTATATATTTATTACATGAGAATATAAGACTAATTTTATATATAAAATTAGCTCTAAAAATACTTATTAAACAAAAGGAGTGGAAATGGATAAGTTTGATTTTAAATTTATTGACAAAAAATGACAAGATAATTGACAAGAATCCAATTATTTTGAACCAAAAGAAGATTTTACTCTTCCAAAGAAATACATTTTAAGTATGTTCCCATATCCAAGTGGTAAATTGCACATGGGACATGTTAGAAACTATTCAATTGGTGATGCAATTGCTAGATACTATCGTCGTAGAGGTTACAATGTGCTTCACCCATTTGGTTGAGATGCTTTTGGACTACCAGCTGAAAATGCAGCAATTAAACATGGAATCCATCCAAGAAAATGAACATATGAAAACATCGATTCAATGGATAAAGAAGTTCAAAAACTTGGTATATCATTTGCTTGAAATTATGAATGCATTACTGCAGACTATGATTACACCAAATGAGAACAATATATCTTTATTAAACTTTGAGAAAAGGGTTTAATTTACAAAAAGAAATCACAACTTAACTGATGTGAAAATGACAATACTGTTTTAGCTAATGAACAAGTTATTGATAATAAATGCTGAAGATGTGATGGTGAAGTTATTCAAAAAGAAATGGATACTTACTACTTAAAAATTACTGCCTATGCCGATGAATTATTAGCTGACTTGCAACAACTTGAAGGGCACTGACCTCAACAAGTTTTGACCATGCAAAAGAACTGAATCGGAAGAAGTCAAGATTACAAACTTTCTTTTGATCTCAAGGCTAATAAATTTAGCTCTGCTACTATATTACTTGCTTATGAAAATAACTTAAATACAATTTCAAATATTGACTATATAGCTATTTCAAATAAACACCCATTAGTAGAAGACTTAAAACAAGCTAACTACTTTAGTGAAGATGAACTAACATTATTAGAAGAAATCAATCTTAACTTTGTTAAAAAAGATTTTTCTAAAAAAATTATGCTTGCAACTCCTTTTGTAGCACTTAACCCATTTTCGAAACAAGAAGTAGCAGTGATTATTTCAGACTTTGCCTCAAATAATCCTAATAAAGAAGTTTCACTAGTTTCTGCAACCAATGAAACTCAAAAAGCTTTTATGGACTTCAATAACTTAGCTTATGAATTAGATCATAAACAAGTTATCGACCCTTCTAGTCTTGAAACTGAAGTTAAATATAACTTAAGAGATTGAGGTATCTCACGTCAAAGATATTGAGGAACACCAATTCCACTTGTTAACTGCAGTAAATGTGGGACTAACCCTGTTTCACTAAACTCCCTACCTGTACTTTTACCCGAAAAAGTGGCCTTTACTGGTCAAGGTAATCCTCTTAATACCAATGAAGATTGGCGTTTAGTTAAATGTCCAAAATGTGGTGAGTATGCACAAAGAGAAACAGATACCCTAGACACCTTCTTTGAATCAAGTTGATATTTCTTACGTTATACAACTCCTACATACTTAAGAGAAGACTATGCAATCGAACCCCAACATTTAGCTTACTGAAATTCAGTTGATGAATACATAGGTGGAATTGAACACGCCATCTTGCACTTACTTTATGCTAGATTCTTTACAAAAGCTTTAGCTGATGTTGGTTTAGTAAGCTTTAGAGAACCATTTAATAACCTAATTACACAAGGAATGGTACTTAAAGATGGTGCCAAAATGTCTAAATCAAAAGGCAATGTAGTTGAACCTGGAGAGATGATTGCAACTTATGGTGCTGACACTTCTAGATTATTTATCTTATTTGCTGCTCCACCTCAAAAAGAACTTGAATGAAGTGATTCAGGTGTAGTAGGCTGCTTTAAATTTATCAATCGTTTATTTGAGCGTTCAAAAGAAATTGATGTGACTTCTAATTACAAGAATATTGATTCAGCTAGCTTAACTAGTCAAGAAAAGAAAGCTAGATATAAACTATATCTAGGTATGCAAAAACAAATTGCAACTTTCGAAGATAGAAGCAACAATTATTCTTTTAACACTCTAGTGTCATGGACGATGGAAACCTTAAATGAGTATGACCAAATTACTCGAGCAGACTTAATCACTGAAATGTTTTATGTTTTATTAAACATTCTTGAACCATTTATTCCACACTTTGCTTGAGAAATTTCTGATCAATACTTTGGCCTTGTTAATCTAAAAGACTTTAGTATTGATGCTAAAGCATTAGAACTCGATGAAGTTACTTACGGAATCACTATTAATGGTAAAGTTAGAGCTGAACTTCAAATTTCAAAAAGTGCAAGCAAAGATCAAGTTCTAGCTCAAGCTAAAACTATTGTTGCAAAATGATTAGAAGGCAAAGAAATTATTAAAGAAATTTTTGTTCCTGGAAAAATTGTTAATTTGGTAATTAAATAGAAAAGAGGAAAAATGCAAAAAAAATCTAATACAAAAAAATACAGATACCTTTCAACAGAAGACTTTATTGATGCTTTAGAAGGAATCAACTATTTTTCTAAGTATGATCATATTTTAAAAGAAGAATCACAAATTGATGAGCAGATTTTAGAACGTTCAACTAATTCTTTTGCACTTGTTGTATCAGCAAAAGAAATTACTGGTATTGATGGATTCGGTGTTATTGAAGGAAAAGTTAATGACAAGCAGTTTGAAAGACTATATGAATTCTTCCAACACATAGATATTGAAAATCGTGAAAATACACTTGTTATTTGTTTTGATATGCTACGTTTAGGAGAAGAAACTGGACTTACTGAATATGAATTCAAGATGAGCCCATGTGTTTATGTAAAACCTATTAAGATGGAGCTAGATCAAAACCAATTTGTTTATAGATTTACATTTAAACCATTATCAAACTTCTCACTTTTACAAACAATTGAATTAAATGAAGTGACAATTGATGGAGAAACTTTTGAAGTACCTCTTTATGCTGCTCAAGGGATTAGAGATGTTCCTCAATTATTACCTTGAAGAGAGTTTGCTAATACACCTGAACAAGTTAAGGTTATTAGAAACTTTATCCAAACAGTTAAGGATTTAAGTACGCCAGGTCACCCATTCCCTAATGGAATGACTGAAGAAGATCCACTAAGCCTAATTGATCGTGAATTTATACCTTTCAAACATCACATTTTTGGTGATAAAAGATATACAATGGCTGAAGTTGAGAATATATTCTTAAACAACATTGATAGTAAAATACCTAAATCTTCTGATCAATATGTTTATGAAGAAATAGCCACAATTATTAACTTCCTGGATCCACTTTTCTTTAGAATTAAATTTGACTTACTTGATATTTATACTCAAGATCGTCAAGGCCCAATTGAATTCGTTATTTCTCAAATTACAGAGTTAATTACTACTCAAATGGAAGTAAATAGTGATATTAACAATAAATTAACTCAAAAATTAGGTAAACAGCAACAAGAATTTATTATTAGAGAAAAGATTAAACAATTGCAAAATTACCTTGAAGAAATGGGCTCAGATGTTGTTGAAGATGACTTTATTAAGACTATTAAGGATGAAAAATTAAGAACTATTTATCCAGAATCAGTTATTAAGTTAATTTCAGAAGAAGAAAAGCGCTCTTCAGAAATGATGCCAGCATCACCTGAAGCTGCAATATCTAAGAACTATACCAACACTCTTAAAAAATTGCCTTGAAGAAAAGTTCAACGTGAATTATTAGATATTAGAAATGTTAAAGAAACTTTAGACCAATACCACTATGGTCTAGAAGAAATCAAAGAAAGAATTCTTGAATATCTTGCTGTTTTAATTAACACAAAGAAACAAGTTAAGAACAAGAGTGAATACACAATTATTGATAATGAATATTTAATCGACCATGATCTTTTTAAAGAAAATGGTAAAAATTTACAAGATAAATATAATAACGTTCCAATTCTTACCTTAGTTGGTCCTCCAGGAACTGGTAAAACATCTCTTTCAAAAGCTATTGCTGAAGCTTTAGGTAGAGAATTTGTCAAAATTTCACTTGGAGGAGTGCATGACGAATCTGAAATCAGAGGTCACAGAAGAACTTATGTGGGAGCAATGCCTGGAAAAATCATTAAAGGTATTACTAAAGCTGGTGTTTCAAACCCAGTTATCCTACTTGATGAAATTGACAAGATGGCTTCAGACTTTAAAGGTGATCCAGCTAGTGCAATGTTAGAAGTCCTTGACCCTGAACAAAATACAAAATTCCAAGATCACTATCTTGAACATGAATATGACCTTTCTAAATGTATTTTCATTGCAACAGCTAACTACTTCGATAATATTCCACCTGCACTTGTAGATAGGGTTGAAATTATTGAACTTTCATCATACACACAAAGTGAAAAAGTAAATATTGCTAAGAAATACTTAGTTCCAAAAGTGCTTGAACAATCAGGCTTAGGAAAAAGAATGTTCAAGATTTCTGATGAAACCTTGGAATACATAATCAAGCACTATACAATGGAAGCTGGAGTTCGTGGCCTAAAACGTACTCTTGACAAAATTGCTCGTAAAATTGTTCTTAAAAAACTTAATGACCCAGGCATTACTTCATACAACATTGAAATAAGTGATTTAGAAGAATTACTTGGTGTTATTAAATATAAAGATGAAGAAAAAGAAGAAGATAACCTTCCAGGTGTAGTAACAGGTTTAGCTTACACTTCATATGGTGGATCTACTTTACCAATTGAAGTAACAACCTATGAAGGTAAATCAGAAATCAAATTAACTGGTTCTTTAAAAGAAGTAATGCAAGAATCAGCTCAAATTGCTTTAACATATGTTAGAGCAAATGCAAAACACTTTGGTGTTGACAATTTTGATTTTGAATCTAACACAATTCACATCCACGTTCCTGAAGGTGCTGTACCAAAAGATGGTCCGTCAGCTGGTGTAACTTTCACCACAGCAATTATTTCAGCCCTTTCACAAAGAGCAGTTCCAAATGAAATTGGAATGACAGGTGAAATTACATTACGTGGAAAGGTGCTAGAAATTGGTGGATTAAAAGAAAAATCATTTGCAGCCTCATCCAAGGGCTTAAAACGTATCTTTATTCCTGCTGGAAACGTTAAAAATCTAAAAGATGTTCCACTTGAAATTAAAGGAAAATTAGAATACATTCCTGTTAAAAATTATGAAGAAATATATCAAGTAATTTTTGAAGGAAAACAACCTAATGAAATTATTACTTTCGCAAAATAGATAGGTTATGGAAAAACAATTCACAGAGAAAAGTTTTACATTCTTTACTATAAACTTTGTTATAGGTGTTGGTTTTATAACCACTATATCACAAGTGCTAAAAATCTCTTACTGAGGATATTTAGTTCTATTATTAGCTGGATTTTGTGTATTTGGGATAGCTTTAGCCTATTCACGTCTGGCTAATACTTATAATGATCATTATGGAGGCTCATACTCTTTTGCTCGTCACATTGATGATGAGGTCGCAAAAAATAAAGCCACGCGTTCTAAAAATAAATTTTTAGATAACTTAGTGTTTTTTGTTGGATGAAACCAGTTTATTCAAATGCCTTTATTATCAGCAATTGCACCCCTATTTTTAGTTGATGCAGTGGAGCTAATAATACCAGATAAAGAGCATTTCGCACAGTATGATTTAGTTATGTGAATAACTCGTGGAGTCTCAATAGTTTTATTTATTATCATTATTGCAATATCAACTATTGGTCTAAAAACTAATAAAAAAATCATACTCATTGCTTCATCTTTTAAATGATTTATTCTAGTTTTAGCTCTTGTTATCATGATGATAGCTGTTGCTAAAACGCCAGTTGTGCCAACAATGGCTATAAATGCAGATCCAAAATTAAATGTTATCTCTCCAAGATTAATTATTTCCAATACATTGCTATTTATGTATGCATTTGCCGGGATTGAAGATGTGTCCGCAATGGTTAAAGATGTTAAATTTAAAAACTTCCGTAAAATTCTGCTTATTTCATTTGCTGTTATTTTTACATTCTATTTAATATTTTTCTCACTTTACTTATTTTTACCTGATAATTTAAAGCCTAACGCTAATAGTAATATAAATATTTCAGCTATCTATACTTATGGTCTAGGTAGTGCTGGTGTTATATTGTTTATCATTGGATTCTTATGTAATGATCTAAGCTTTAAGCTCTTCCAAAGTGCTTCAACTGCCAGAAGGGTTGTGCCATTAGCTCAAGATGGTTATTTACCTGCTTCTCTAGCTAAGCAAAATAAAAATCATGAATTCAAAAATGCAATTGTATTTACTACAATCATTATTTTAATATCAATGGTAATTTTATGAATCATACCTTCAATAATGGATAATGAAACTGATAAAAAAGACTTTTTTGATGGAACTATTATTGCATGTTCAACTGCCTTGTTTATAGAAGATATAATTACTTTTAGTACTGCATTTACACTTGATAATAAAAAAAGAATCCCTCGCATTCCGGTTTGAGAAAAAATAATATATGGATTAGATTTAATTGCAATAATTTTCTTATTAGTCTTATTTTATTGTCCATGAATTATTGGAGATACATGAGGGATTAAAAACACAGTAGCTATTGTTTCATATTTAGTGTTTGTGCTTTTTGGTTTTGTTTTAAAAGCTTGATATCACTATAATGTAACTCATTTAATAAAGCAGAAAATGAAACTAAAAAAGACGCAAAAACAATAATCTTCAAGCCTTCGGGCTTGATTTTTTATATCTTTTTCAAAAATTATTAACAATAAAAATAACAGGTAAATTTAATTGCTATGATACTTTTAAGCCTAAAATATAGTTAAAAATTATTTTACTTATTAAAACAAAGTATATATTTTTATAAGTAGTCACATTTAATACTTTTTTATTTAAAACTTATATCTTTCCAATGCATACTCTATAACAGATATATAAAAAACACTCTATAGCAGAATAGAGTGTTTAAAACAAAATTCTTACAATATTATAATATGCAATAATTTAATCTAGTTCAATATCATTAATAAATGTAGCTTCTTCGCTGTCTTCATCTTCAGCTTTTGTTTCAGGTAAGCTAGCTGTATATTTACATTTTGGGAAATTTTTGCAAGCTACAAAGGCTTGATTTTTCTTATTAAATCTTTCAACTAAGATACCACCATCAAGTGGACATGGGGTTTCAAATTCTTTAAGAGGGAAGGTATAGGTTTCAATTTTGCTATCAGCTTTTTCAAACTCAGTAACAAACTTGTCTCAAAAATCTTGCATAACAACATCTTTACTAATTTGAGCTTCTGCAATTTGATCCAATTCAGCTTCAACATGAGCTGTATAGTCTTCACTAATAATTGTTGGAAAGCCAGAAATTAAGTCTTTAAGCACAATTTCACCAAATTGAGTAGGTACTAAAGCATTAGCTTCTTTTACTGCAAAGTTTCTATCTTTTACAATTTTAACTGTAGCTGCAAAAGTTGAAGGTCTACCAACCTTAATATTATCAAGTGCTTCAATTAATGATCCATCATTATATCTGGCTACAGGTTTAGTTTCATGATCTTCAAAAATAAAGTCTTTAACAGGTATCGCTTGATTAACTTGATAGCTTGGATCAATATCTTCACTTTCTTTACCTGTAACAACATAGTAACCATCATATTTAATCTTAGAATATGAATTTCTAAAGGTATATGAACCATTTTGGTATGTATATGCAGTTACTTCTCTAATTGGCTGTTTAATTAGTGCTTGTAATGTATTGTCATAAATCATTTTATAAATCTTGAATTCAGATTCAGTTAAATTATATAAAGCTTTAGCACTAGTTGGGGTTAGCTCAATATGAGTAGGTCTAATTGCTTCGTGGGCGTCTTGATCTCCGCTAAATCCTTTGACTTCACTAGCAATATAATCTTTACCTCATTTTTTCTCAATATAGCTATGTGCTTGGTCTATAAAGTCTTGAGATAAACGAGTAGAATCTGTTCTTGGGTATGAAATTAGCCCCCCATCTCCAAATCCTTCATAAAGTTTTTGCAACACATATTGAGTAGTTTGAGATGAAAGTGGTGACTTACGATAGATTACAGCTTGCTTGAATGGTTGCATTGCTGGAACTTTTCTTTCACTAACTTTAACATCAGTAACTAATAATTCTTTTTTAGCTGTAGCGAAGTATTTTTTGAATTCTTCTAGTTGAGATTCAATGATTCAGTCTTTTCTATCTCCAGTTACACTAGCGTCAAAATAGTAAGCAAAATTATCTTTACCAATTTTAGCTCCAAGAGTAGCATATTTCTCTGGAATGAAAGCTCTAATTTCATTTTCACGATCAACGATGAGTTTAAGGGCAATACTTTGCACTCTACCAGCTGTTGGTGTTCCGGGTGCTTGTTTTAGCTTAGTACGCATTAATTTAGAAAGTCTAAAACCAATGATTCTATCTAGCATTCTACGTGCCTTTTGAGCATCAATTAAGTTATAGTCTAATTCTAAAGGTTTAGCTAAAGCTTTTAAAATAGCATCTTTAGTAATTTCATTATATTTGATCCGAGAATATCTACCTTCTAGCTTTAAATATTCAACTAAGTGATATCCAATTGCTTCCCCTTCACGGTCAGGGTCAGTTGCAATATAAATGTGGTTAGCATTTTTAACAGCTGTCTTTAATTGTGTAATTACTTTTTTCTTAGTTGAGTCAGCACTGTATTCTGGTTCTCAATGTTCCATATCAATTCCAAAGCCATAAGTTCCGGTAGTCTTCATTTTTAAAATATGACCTACACTGGCGATAACTTCAAAGTCATCTCCTACATACTTTTGAATTGTATTTACCTTATTAGGTGATTCGACAATAATTAAATTTTTTGTTCCCATAATTAGTAATAACTATACCTTTATTTTTTGAAATTGATAAATATTTTTTTAAGATTTTTATTTAACTGGCTTGCTTAATTATTTATTTAATAATTAAAAAGATAAAGAAAAATGCTTATGCAGCATTTACTTAATTAGATTGCTATATAGATCATTTACCTTATTGATTAATTCAGTTACATCAGCTGTTTTAAAGACTCTGTCTTCATAAACAATCTTTCCATTAATAATAGTAGTATAGACATCCTTACTATTAGTTGAGTAAACTAAAGAGTTAATAATATTAGCTTTTGGTGTGTGATTAATATTATTGATATCAACTAAGATTAAATCAGCTAAATAGCCAGGTTCAACTTTTCCTAAACTTTCTTGCATGTGTAGTGCTTTAGCTCCATTAACCGTAGCCATCTTTAATGTTTCTCAAGCTGGAAGTAACACTGGATCGCTATATACACCTTTTTGAATTAGTGAAGCAAACTTCATTTCTTCAAACATATCTAAGTTATTATTTGATGCAGCTCCATCAGTCCCAAGACAAACATTAACTCCATCATCAAGTAATTGAGCTACCGGTAAAATACCTGAAGATAATTTTAAGTTAGAACATGGGTTATGTGCAATTGAACATCCAACTTGTTTAACTAATTCAATATCATCTTGAGTTAAATGCACTCCATGAGCTACAACAGTTTTATTGGTTAAGTTGCCAGTTTTATAAGCTTCTTGTAAGGAGTTAATACCATATTTAGCAATAGCATTTTTAACTTCAGCACTTGATTCATTTAAGTGAATAGTATGTAAGCAGTCTAATTCTTTTAATAATTGTGAACAAGCCACTAAATCTTTTTCATCATTAGTATATACTGAGTGAGGAGAGACAATTCCTTGTACTAGATCACTATCTTTATATTTATTATATAAATCTCTAGTTTCTTGTAGATTTCTTTCAAGTGAATCTCCTGTAACTCCAGTTCCTAAGAAAGCTCTAATATTTACTTCACTAGCAGCTTTAGCTACTTGAGCTTCTTGGAAATACATATCTAAAAAGGTGGTAGTTCCACTAGCAATCATTTCTAGCATTCCAAGTTTAGCCCCATAGTAAACTTCTTGTGGACCCATTTTGGCTTCAACTGGGAAAATGCAATTATATAATCAATCTTCTAAGTTAACATCATCAGCATGGTTTCTTAATATTGTCATTGCAATGTGAGTGTGGCAATTAATTAATCCAGGCATTAACACATTACCATGAGCATCTATTACTTTATCAGCTTGAAACTCAGAATCTAAATCTTGAGTCACGTTAACTATATATTTATCTTCAATATAGACATTTCCATCATAAATAACTTTATTTACATCATCCATTGTAATAATTGTTGCATTCTTAATTAAAATTTTCATTTCAACTCCTAAATATTTATATAGAAATTATTATAATACTTAATCTTCAAGTTTATGCATAAGAAAAGAGCGCATTTTGCTTACTTCTAGCATTGCTGTGATACAATTAATTTATAACAAGTTAGTTTGAGATGGAAGGATTTATGCAAAAGGAAAAATTAGTACCAGCTATTAGGTTTAAAGGGTTTGAAGAAGAATGAAAATATATATTAATTCAAGATATTATTTCTTCTCTTCCATATAAAAAATATATTAATACACCTATTTCAAGCGGTTCATATCCTATTATTCAACAAGGCAGTGAACCAATTTCTGGTTTTGCAAATGGTGTGCCATTTATTCACTATAATAATGTTTTAGTTTTTGGAGATCACACCTTGTCTTTATATAAGCCTAAATCGCCATTTTTTGTAGCATCAGATGGTGTGCGAATTTTGCAAAGCAAGAAAGGTTACTCAATAGAGTTTGTTCACAAAGTAATAGAAAAATATCTGCCTGATAGTCATGGATATACAAGACATTTTGGCATTTTAAAAATGCAGCAAGGAAAAATATCTGTAATACAAAAAGAACAACAAAAAATAGGAAAATTTTTCTCAAGTCTAGATCTAATTATTGAATCTCAAAAGTCAAAACTTGAAAAACTTCAAACAATAAAACAATCATTGCTAAATAAAATGTTTGCTTCAGATAATCAAAAAATGCCAGATATTAGGTTTAAAGATTTCCTAGATGCATGAAATCATAAATTAGTAAAAAGTTTGGGTTACATTACTACAGGTAATAGTAATACTCAAGACAGTGATGTAAATGGTGCTTATCCATTTTTCATAAGATCTGATAAACCTTTAAAAAGCAATAAATATCTTTATGATGAAGAGGCTGTTATTACAATTGGGGATGGTAATATAGGCAAAGTATTTCACTATATTAATGGAAAATTTGACTTGCATCAAAGATGCTATAAAATATCAAATTTTACCGATGTTTTAGGAAAGTATTTTTATTGATATTTTTCATCTAATTTTTATGATAGAGTCATAAGAATGTCAGCTAAGGCAACAGTTGATTCAGTTAGACTAGAAATGATAGCAGATATGGAAATTTACTTTCCATCTAATAAGAATGAGCAATCTAAGATATCTATATTCTTGGATAGTATAGACTCTCTTATCCATTCTCAAGAACAAAAACTTGAAAAACTAAATAACATCAAACAAGCTTTATTAGAAAAGATGTTTTGTTAATATAGTTGCAATTTTGGCAGCTATATTTTTTCTATTCATTATCTACTGAGCACATCACCAAGACAATATTTTTCCCTCAATTTCTATATAATAGACTGAAAAAATAGGCTGAAAAATTGAGCTATATGTTAAAATATACAATTATGGAAACAACTATGTATAACTCTTTGATGCAAATCAAACAAAAACATGATGAATTTGAAAAACAACTTCAAGATCCAGAAGTTATTAATGATATTAAAAAGTACACAAAATTAAACAAGGAGATCAACTCAATTCAAGATATCGTAGATGCTTTTAATAGCTATCTAGAAGCAGAAAGCAATTTAAAGAATGCTAAAGAAATGCTTAAAGAAAATGATGATGAACTAGTTTCATTAGCTAAAATGGAAATTGCTGAAGCTGAAGACAAAATGCAAAAACTAACTGATGAATTAAAGATTTTAATTCTACCTAAAGATGAAAACGATGATAAAGACGTTATTGTTGAAATCCGTGGAGCAGCTGGTGGAGATGAAGCTAACATTTTTGCTGGAGACTTATTTAGAATGTATTCTAAATGAGCTAGTCAAAATGATATGAAACTTACTTTACTTGAATCTTCTGCAGCTGAAGCTGGTGGATTTACTCTAGTTGTCTTCTCAGTTAAGGGAGATAAACCTTATTCAAAACTTAAGTTTGAATCAGGAGTACATAGAGTACAAAGAATCCCAGTAACTGAAACTAAAGGTAGAGTTCATACTTCAACAGCTACAGTTACAGTTATGCCAGAAATCGATGATGATATCAACATTGAAATTAAATCAGAAGATGTCAGAATTGACGTTTATCGTTCAAGTGGTAATGGTGGACAATCAGTTAACACAACTGATTCTGCTGTTAGAATTACCCACTTACCAACTGGAATTGTTGTTACTTGTCAAGAAGGTAAAAACCAAATCCAAAACAAGGATATTGCCTTTAGAGTGCTTAAATCTAAGTTATATGACATCGAGCTTCAAAAGAAACAAGCTGAAGAATCAGGCTACCGTAAATTAGCTGGTTCTGGAGCTAGAAGTGAAAAGATTAGAACATATAACTACCCACAAGATAGAGTTACAGATCATAGAGTTTCTTATTCAACCAGCTTACTTCCAGTTATGGAAGGTAAGTTAAATTCAATTATTGATGCACTACTTGTTGAAGAGCAAAATGAAAAAATTGCTGAAGCAGGAATTTAATTAATGCCTACAAAAGCAGATTTATTGCTTGAAAAAAGAAGATATGGTTTGCCTCAAACTGTATCTTCTTTTGAATTAGAGCTCCTTGAGCAAGGGATGCCGGTGCAAAAAATTATGGGATATGTTGATATGCATGATGTTAGAATCAATGTTAACCATAAGGTTCTTATTCCTCGTTATGAAACTGAAGAATTAATTTTACTTGTTGAACAAGCATACCAAAATATAAATAACTTGCAAGTGCTAGATTTATGCACTGGCTCAGGTTTTATTGCTATTGCATTAAAGAAAGCTAATCCAACTTGAAGTTTAACTGCTAGTGATATAGATCCGGAAGCTATAGCGCAAAGTGCTGAAAATGCCTTAAGCAACCAAGTAGATATTAATATTATTCAAAGCGATTTATTTAATAATATAGATCAAAAGTTTGATGTAATTGTTTCAAATCCACCTTACATTCAAGAAAGCGAGCAGCTAGATGCTAGTGTAATTAATTTTGAGCCATTACATGCACTATATGCCCCCCAAGATGGTTTTTATTTTTATCAAACCATTATTGAACAAGGTCAAAATTACCTCAATCCAGGTGGAAAAATCTTTTTTGAAATTAATCCATTTCACAAACAATATTGAAAACAACTACAAATAAAATATCAAATTGAAATTCATAAAGATATGGCCGGCAAAGATCGTTTTGCCATTGTATCATTTAACTAATTCACTCCTAGAGTGGATTTTTATTCACTGATTTTATTTTTATTATTTTGTAACTTTCATTTGACTAATAAGCTAAATATATAGAGGTATTGCTTTTTTAAATTAAAAAATAGGCTATTTTTCTCTATAATTTTTATATAACAATAATAATGCTATGGAACATTATTTAATACTACTTATGTGATAAATATAAATGACATATTATCAAGATTTTTATAATAAGTACTTTCTCAATACGGATTAGTAATTACTATGCAAAAGCATAGTTTTTACTAATCCACTATAGTTCTACAACATAGTATTAAAAAACACAGGTTGCCCCGTGTTAATTATTAAATGTAAGTTATTTTAAAGTAAATAATTTCTTTCCAACTGTTGCATTAGCTTCTAAATTACTAATTTCTTGGAATTTTGAATCTTGTGTTAACACAAATAATACATCTTTATTAATGTTTTCATTGTTAAATCTGTTTAAGTCTAATTCAAATAATTTATCCCCAGCTTTAACTGAGTCATTTAAAGCAACAAAAGCTTTAAATCCAATTCCATCTAATTTGTAGCTGTCTTTTCCAAATAAGATAACAGCTTCAACACCATTACTTGAGTTAGATAAAATGATTTGAGATTTATTAGCTGGCATCATAGCAATTTTTCCATCGAATGGAGCAACTACTTCAGCTTTTGTTTCGTTTGTTAATTTGATTCCAAATCCTTTTCCAACTAATCCTTTAGAAAATACACCATCATTTAAAGATTCTAAAGTAAATGTTGTTCCTGTAACTGGTGCTAATACATCAATTTGATTTACCACTTGAGCTTTAGCCTCTGTTTTAGCACATCCGCAGTTACTTTCACTGTTAGCTTGTACAGATGAACATAAAGGTTTTAATTCTTCTTTATTGCATTTAATAAAGCAGTTTAATTCTTCAGCACATGGGAATGTTGCTTGTACGTGTCTTGCAGCATCAAATATTTTGATATCACTTGCTCCAAGTCTTTTTAATTCTTCAACATTAACTAATGCAATATTTTTAACATCATATCTTAATTGAGATACTGAGTTATTAAAAGCTAAAATATTATCAAAACCACCAAATGCATCAATAATACCAGCTAGATTGCACATATCTTTGTGATTAACTTCTTTATTTTTTATGTTTTCAAACATAAGATCTCCTTATTTAAAATATTACTTAAATTTTATCCTATTTTAAATTTCATAATCTAAAAAATAAAGAATTTTATCTGCCACTTTTTAACTATGTACTAAGCTTAAAGAAACAATATTTATTAAATTCAAAATGTAGATAAAAACTAAATAAACTTTTTACAGTATTAGGCCAAATAAAAAGTTTTATTTTATGCACGAAATTATAAATATGGAACAAAATGTGGAAATAAATTCAATTTTCAAAAGGTTATTTAACTTCTCTATATAATAAAAAGGTAAATATTTTAAGGAGTATATATGAACGAATCAAGAAACAAGAAAAAAATTTACTGGCTATTTTCAATTGGAATTATTTTGGCAATTATACTTATAGCAGCACTATATACCTTACTACTTTTGCCTGTAATCATGCCTATATTTATTGAAGAAATTAAAGCTTCAAAAAATCCTAATGAACTCAAGTTTTTTATAGCAGCTGAAGCATTCTTTGGGGTATGGCTTCTTATGCTAGCACCATTTATTGCTTTCTATAATTTAAAATTCGGATTTAACCTTTGAATCAGAATTTTAATCAAAGATATTGAGGCGCCAATTCATCGTTTTCCTAGTGAAAAAGGTAAATTACTTACTTTTATTTACAAATATATCTACATTAAACCAACTTATGATCTTGATGTAAATTCAAATGTAGCTAAACAAGGCAATAAAAAGGCAATCACTTGCTTAATTAATGCTTTTCCGGTACTTAATTTAATTTTTGTTTTCACAGGGCTTGGATTAATTATTAACGCCTTTGCAAATCCATCATATCATGGATCATTTATTAATTATATGTTTATGATTTACATATTTGCTATGCTTGCATTCCTTGGATTGTATCCATTAAACCGAGTAGTAATTTATACAATTATTAAAGAAAATAATTTAACAAGTGATGATTTCAATTCTAAATATACTAAGCTAATGATTAAGCTATTTGGAACTAGATTTTTCTCTTGAATTTTAAAAACTCAACTATGTACAATTGCTTCAGTAAATCATGAAGATAATTGAGAAAAAATTGAATTTGATTAATATAAAAATGCCTAAATTGCTATAAGCACTTTAGACATTTTTTTATTTAAATAATGCTGTTTGATAATTTGATCCATAAACTTTGGTCAACGTTTCACGATATGAATTTACTTGATGTGGATATTTTACTTTATCAGTTCCATCAATAACATTATAAGGTTGCACATAACCATTAATATTGCTTGAATAAAATGGCATATTTAAAGCATAACCAACAGTTAAAGCTTTTTCTAAGACTACTTGAGCGTTTTGATTATCAGTTAAAGGCTGTTTACCATTATGCCCAAATAGCAGTCCTACTGGTAAATTAGAATCATTAACCACTAATGAGCCTGAAGCTCCTCCAATAATATCGCATGGTACTAAGTTTTCATATGCTAGGCCATAAAATTTGCTTCTAGATTCATCATTAAATTCTGCACCATGATTCGCAATAACATTACCATTATATCAATCAATTGTACGTCAAAAGTTTTGATCAATACTATGAACAAGACCAGTTTGACTGCCTAGCATAGAAGGAGCTACATTATATAGCAACTGATTTCTGCTAGCATTGACAAATGGATATCCAGCAAAATAGTCTCATGTAGGTTGTTTTTGAAGTTTAACATCTCCAAAGTATTTTTCAATATCACTACTTACTTTATTGATTTTATTGATGGTATTAGGCTGCTGAATTACACCATCTTTTGTTCCTAAAACATTATGCGCAAATAATGCAACTGAGCCATAATCCATTCCAGCATATGGTAAAGTAGAATTTTGCATTGGGTAAGAACCACTTTTGAATTTTTCAATTGATAAGTCTAATTCTTTAATTGCATTATTAAGCTTTTTAGTTAGGATGTTATTATCTGCTTTCATTTGTTTTAATTCTTCGATTCTAACTCTTTTTTCAACCTCACTTAATTTAGGATCAATTGGGGGTAAAGCGTTGAATTTCTCTATGTCATAGTCAAATTCAATGACAGAAAACTCTGTATAGTAACGTCCTTGATATAGAGAAGAAACTTCTTGATCCATGAAGTTGTGCGCTAAAAACAAGTTTTTAGGTCACATTTCATGACTTAATTCTTTATAACTATACTTACGCTTTGCAATCGTTCAATTATCAATAGCTCCTAGACGAATATTGGTAATTGATTTTTTACGATTGGGTTGTGCATTAAATGTAAAGTCTTTATCTGAATATAGTTCAGCTGCGACATGATAATTAGTAGCAAAGAAAAGATTATATTTAGTATCTGATTCTTTATGATAATCTAACAATCAAATAGTTCCAGCTGTATTAGTTCCATCACTAAAATCTCAAATTAAAGAAAATGTTCGATTTAGAATGGAACTAATATAAGCTTTATTATTTTCAAGTTTTCCTTCCACACTAGTATCTAGTTTAAATTGTTTTAAGTTAGGATGTTCTTGATAATATTTCTTAATTTCTGCTGTAGAAAGCACTTTGTCTTTATCAATTTCACTTTCTCCAGAATTATTAGAAATTTGTTTTTTAAGCTTTGCAATTTCATCAAGTAATCTAGCGTTTTGTTCCTGCAATGTTGCATTAGAACTATTAGCAACTTCTAAGGCACTTTTAGCACTTGCTAATTGAGCTAAAAGTTGTTCCACTTGCTTGTTTAATTGTTCTTGTTGTGTTTGCAATGATGCAACTTTTTCTGTATTTGTCTTAATTTGTTCTTTTAATGAAGCAATTGTTATATTATTTTGTTTAATGGTAGCATTATTTGTTTCAATAGTTGCTTGCAATTTCTGATTACTTGCAGTTAATTCTTTTATTTTCCCTTGTGCTTCTTGTAGCTGGCTAGCTGTTTGATTTATTGCATCATTTTTGGTTTTTAGTGCTTGTTCTAAGTTGCTTTTATCTTTTTGAGCTTGAGCTAATTGTGCTTTTAATGTTTGAATTTGTTCTTGGTCTTGAACATGAGTATCATTAGCTTGATTAATAGTTTCTTGTAAGGAAGCAATTTGCTTATTTAACTCTTTTATTTGTTCAGCCAGATTTTTATATTCCTCGTTATTTTGCAACTCTTTTACTTGTTGTTGCAATCTAGTTATCTGAGTTTGGCAATTAGTTATATCGATAGCATTTTGCTGTAATTGTTCATTTAGCTCTTTATTTTGAGCCTTTAATTTTTCAATTTGAGATACTAATGAAGCATTAGAACTTTTAGCTTCAACTAGTTGATCTTGTACTAAAGCTAAATTTCTATTAACTTGTAATAGTTGTTTGTTTGCATTTGTTAAATCATTTTGTTTTTGCCCTAAAGCTTGATTTAGTTGATTAATTTGTTGATGTAGTTGTTCAATTAACTTATTTTTCTTATCTAGTTCCTGCACTTGTGTATCATTACATGATAAAGCCACTAGTGGTATTAAACTTTGCATGCTTATTGCTCCAAGAGCAAATTTCCATTTTTTCATAACATATTCCTTTTCTTTTATCTTTAATAATTTTAACATTCCCACTAAAATTTAAAGCAAATTTACCTAAAGCATAATAAAAGTCACTATTGTGACTAATATTAAATTACTTACTAATTTGTTGCTTTATTTACAGCTGTAAACTTTTGAACAAAATCATTATATGCTTGTTGGTATTGCATTAAAAGTTCTTCAAGCTTACTTGAATTATTTTGATTATTTGCAAACTCATTAGAGTATTTATCAATAAGCTCTTGGGCTCGCACTCTAGCCTGAGCATAAAGATCACTATTTGCTAGTGTTTTTAAGTAGCTATAAAATTGAGATCTAAGATTTTTAAAAGGTTTGTATTGTTCAGTTCCAAACCCTAGAAGTAAAAATCCTTTTTGAAGAATTGGATTAATAAAATTAAAGAAGTCTAAATATTGCTGTTGAATTTTTTCAAAAGGTTGATTTAAATCAATTTGGATCATTTCTTTATGCTTCTCAATTTCACTGCCATATTGGACTTTAAATAAATCCATTTTCATAAAATTATTTATAGAAATTTGCTTTCTTGACAGCTCTGATGCATAGTGCTTTAATCCTTCAATTTCTCTTTTGCCTTGATTATATAATTCTAAATAGTCTCAAGCAGTTTTCAAAAAGCTGTCTAATTGTTCAAGGACTAAATCTTTATTATCAGCTAGCTTGACTTTTGCTTCCATTTCTTGTGCTAGACTATTTAATTTATTATTTTCTCATTCTCAAGATGTGTAATATTTTTCATTGCACAATGTTAGAATGTTTTGATAAAGGTAGCTATAAAAATTGGCTTTTAATGTTGGATTAGTTTGTGCATATGAATTCAAAATACTTGGTAATTGATAAAACCACTTTCAATGAATGGATATAGTTTTAGTTGGTCAAAACTCTGATTCTTGTTTTATATTTACTATCTTGCTTCATACTTTACTATTATGCAAAGCTTTTTTGATTTCTTCACTTTGATTATTGGCCCATACCTCTAAGCTATTAGAAACCCTTAGAACTTGCTCAACTTGATTTTTATATTCAGTAATATATTCATTAAATAATCGTTGCAATGAGTCATAAAACTCCTTAAGAGTATTAAATGCATTTTGATTTGGATTGCTATTTCTTAAAAAATAATTATCATTTAGATAATTATCAATTTGATTTATACATTCTCTTGTTTTATATGTAACATAATAATCATTTTCATCTTTAGCTTTATTTCATAAGTTTAGATATTTTTGTCTCATTTCTAAGAGAGCTGGTCGATTTTGTTTTGCTCAATTAGTTCCTTGTTTGTAATTTATAATAGCGTTAGAAATACCATAGGCAGCAGCTCCTAGTCCAGAAGTAATTACTAAAATTGTAAAAATAATTGATACTATTTGAAATTTATTTCTTGCCATATTTTCCTTTTAATATTATTCTATCATAAGCAATTTTTAAAGTAGAAAAAACGCACTCCCGTGCGTAAAAAGCATTCACTTTTTTAAACAACAAAATCTTTTTTATACTGAAACCACTAATAGTTACCTACTAGGGAACACTTTATCCATGATAAAGTCAATTACTTTTATATTGTGGGGGTCTTTATGCAAAATAGCATAACTTAGTGCGATATAAATAAAAGTTAGTTTTTTATCCACTTTATAAAAGTTTAGCTTGTAAGCAGCATTCACATGCGTCTTACAAATTTATTATATTATTTATTTTCTTAATATAACTGAAATTGTGCTTTGTTCCACATTTTTCCACAAATTGTGGAAATTTCCATATTTTTAGACATTTAAAATAATTAAAGAAATAGCCTAATTCAGATAGAATTCATTGTGGCGCTAAAAAAATAATGCTGTTAAATGCTTATTTTTTTATAAAAAATAAGACTAATTTTAATATAATTAGTTTAATTTAATTAAAAAATATATAACAAGGCTAAAATAGTCAAAAAAGGAGAAAAAATGATTAATGTTAATGAATTTAAACCAGGTATCACATTCGAAGATGAAGGTGAAATCTTTGTTGTCTTAGATGCACAACACTCAAAACAAGGACGTGGTCAAGCTAACGTTAAAGCTAAAGTTAAAAACTTAAGAACAGGTTCTACAACAATCAAATCTTTCACAGGTGGAGATAAAGTTAAACCAGCTCACATCGACAAAAGAAGAATGAACTTCTTATACTCAGATGGAGAAAACATTATTTTAATGGATAACGAAACATTTGAACAAGTTGAAATTCCAGTTTCACACGTTGAATGAGAATTAAACTTCTTAAAAGAAGGACAAGAAGTTCAAATTAGAAAATTCCAAGAAGAAGTATTAGACGTTGAATTACCAGCAAACGTTGACTTACTTGTAACAGAAGCACCTGACGCTGTTAAAGGAAACACAACAACTAACCCTCAAAAGAAAGTTACAGTTGAAACAGGATTCGAATTAGAAACACCTATGTTCATCAAAGAAGGTGACGTTATTTCAGTTTCAACAGATTCTGGAAAATACGTTGGAAAATCAAATAAATAATGAACTGAATTACAGTACCGTACAATTCTAATCAAAGTTACATCGTACAAGAATCTGCTATTGTAGATGCTGTATCTAACGCGATTGAAAGTACTAAATACGTTAAAAGTAATCTCTCAAATATGAGACTAAGCTTTGACGATGATCATTCTAATGTACAAATTTACATAGATGTTAAAATTCGTGGGGCACAAAGTAATGAAATTGATCCATATGCAATAATTAAAGATTTAACTTTTAAGATTGAAGAAAGTGTTAAAAGTTTAATTGACAAAAAACCTAAAAATGTACAAGTTGTTTTAATGGACATTTACTAAAATGCAACGCAAAGAATTTCCAAAAGAAAAAATGTCTTTTTACCGTAAGCTCTTTAGCAACGAGGTAAAAAGCGAAATAGATAAATTTACAAACTTAAATAAAAAAAGATATACTAAAGCAACAGAAAAATATTTAGATCAAATTAATAAGTTGCTACTTGAATTACGAGATCATAAAATTGCTGATAAGGATTTAGTTTCAAATAAAATTATTTTTAGACGTTTAAAAAGAGAGCATGCTTTCTTACGTAATCGTTTATGAGCCATCATATTTGGAATTGTAATTTTAGCTCTTATTATTACTATTATTCTGCTTGCAATCTTGCTATAAAAGAAGATTTATGGAAAATAAAAAAATTAGAAACTATTTTTCAAGGTTATTTGGAACATTTAAATGACAAGATTGATTAACTTGTTCAATTGGTTTTACTTTAATTGTTACATATATAACAATCACAATTCTGGAATGACACTTTAGAAGTCTTTGAGTACTTGAAGCATATAATATTGCTGGCCCAGGTGGCAAAACTATTCTTGATGATATTAAAGAAATTTATGCAGCTGGAGATTCAAATGCTCAACGAGTAATAACAGAATTAGTTTATCCTAATGCAACTTACCTATTTTGAGGTGGTTCAACATATTGATTCACATTTATGTCAAACGTTTTAATGGGTGTAACTCTCTTTATTTACCCATTTTATCAAAAGTCACGTAGAGCTCAAACATTCTATTTTGCTTCTATGGTTTACATCATTATTGTGATGTTAGGTTATTGAGGAGGTGTTATTTTTGATAATAGCATTATTACTCAAAATCGCCCATTCGAAATGATTAAAACATTAATCATGCATGCTGGTGCACCATTCTTAGGATTGTTTACCTTATTTGTTTATGAACGTAAAAGAATCCGGATTTCAACTAGGTCAATTTGAGGTTTCGCAGCATGGCCTATTGCTTACTTATTATTTACTGTAGCAATTTACTTTATTGGATACAAGTTCATGAAGCCTTTTGGTGGAACTGAGCTACAAAGAGGTGTAACTATCTATGGGGTTGTTTCTTTCTACCACCCAATCGGTTATTCTGGTGATAGTCTTTTTGTTGTTGTTGTACTAGATATAATTATGGTCTTATGTGCCATTTTTACAGCTCCAGCAATTGGTTTTACCCTTCGTAAAGTGCTAAGAATACTGCTTCCATGACAAAGAAAAGCCAAAAAAGTTTACTTCATTCGTCCCGAAACACGTGATGCTATTGCGAAACATAAAGCTGAAATTAAACAGGCTAAATTAGATAAAAAGAATCAAAAATTACTAGCAGCTAGCACCCAAGATGCACCTAAAACTGCTACTCTTGAAAATAACAATCAAGATCAAACAAACTAAGTTAATTAGTTTGTTTTCTATAACTATAAAATAGGAGAATTATGCAAGAAAAAGAAAAATATATTGCTTCATATTTTCAGAAGACTAAAGATATCCTTGCAACTAAATTACCACAAAATAAAATTGTAATGCAATTTTTTCAAAGAAAAGATGATGCAGTTTTATGCGGTATAAATGAAGTACTTGATATTTTAAAAACTCAAACTGATATTAGTAAATATACAATTAGATATTTACCTGAAGGTAGTCATATTAACAATTTAGACATTGTTTTAGAATTAGAAGGACAATACCAAGAATTTGGCATTTGAGAAGGATTAATTGATGGTATTTTAACTCGTAATACTTCTATTGCAACTAATGCATATCACTGTGTGCAAGCTGCAAAAGGTAAAGAAGTTATTTTTATGGGTGATCGTGCTGACCACTATATAAATCAAGAAATTGATGGTTATGCAGCTAGAGTTGGTGGAATTAAATTAGTTTCAACATTAGCTCAAAAAGACCCCGCATTTAAGGAAGAAAGTGTTTTTGGCTCAATGCCACACGTTTTAATTCAAGGATTTAATGGAGATGTAGTTGCAGCCACACAAGCTTATCATGAATTATTTCCAAATAATAAATTAATTGCTTTAATTGATTACCATAATGATGTAATTACTGATGCTTTAAAGGTTTGAAATGCTCTAGGTGATAAGGTTTGAGGTGTTAGAATAGATACTTCTAAAAACATGGTAGATCATATGTTTGATGGTGAAGAAGCACAATATGGAGTAAATCCAGAACAAATCTTTAGACTAAGAAAAGCTTTAGATCAAGCTGGCGCTACTAATTATAAAATTGTAGTTTCTTCTGGATTTAATGCTGAGAAAATTCAAATGTTTGAAGAGCTACATGTACCAGTTGACTACTATGGAGTAGGTCAAAGTATTTTTAAACTTAATAATTCTTTTTCTGCAGATGCTACTGTTTTAAATGGACAACTGCAAGCTAAAGAAGGTCGTAGTTATAGAAAAAATCCAAATCTAATTACTTATAAATAGAAAGAGCGCAAAGCTCTTTTTTATTAACCTTGACAAAATTTTAAAATAATGTAAAATTATTAAAAAGTTAAAAAGGAGTGTAAAAATATGCAAAAAATACTACTTTTGGATGCACATGTGCTTTCTAAAGAAATTTCAATTTCACATAAAATTGTTGATTTAGTGCAAGAAAAATATCAAAAAGATTCAAATAATCAAATTACTCGGATCGATTTAAATGACACAGTTTTATCAAAAGTTTTCATGACAAGTCAAAACATGTCAACTTACTGACAAGATGTAGAGTCAGATAAATGGATTGAATTAGTTAAAAATACTGATATCTTAGTCATTTCTAATCCAATGATTAATTTTTCTGCGCCAGTAATTGTTAAAAACTTTATTGATTCTATTTCGGTTGCAAATAAAACTTTTAGTTATAAATATTCAAACAAGGGTGACGCAATTGGGTTATTAACTAACCTTAAAAAAGTTATTATCGTTTCAACTCAAGGAGCTCCTGAAGGATGATATCCATGAGGAACTCATGCAGCTTGATTAGAAGGAACATTTAAATTTTTAGGAGCCCAAGAAGTTCAACATATTAAATGATATGGTACAAAAGTTAAACCAACTAGTGAAATAAAATTAGATCAGTTGCAAGACTATCTTGAAGAACAAATTAAAACAGCTATAAAATAGGCTTAAAAGTTAAATTCGTAAAATTATGGAAGTTTGACAACAGACTTCTTTTTTTTTTTTTTTTATAAACTATATTTTAGAAAGGAATAAATGAAGAAAAAACACTGAATATTACTAACTTTAGGAGGGGCAACAACTACATTAGCCCCTCTTGTTGCAATACAATGCAATAAAGAAAATAAAACCGAAGATGAAAAGAAGAACCCTGAATTAGGCAACAATCCTATTGAGACACCAGTCGTTGTTACACCAACTAAAAAAGTAAAAACTATTTCTTTAGTTGCCACTAAAGCTTCTGAATTAAATGCGCTAGCCAAAACTTTAGATACTGAATCTAAAGCATTTATGAATGATGATTCATATACAGATATTGCTCTTAATTACAATATTAAAATTGGTGACAAATTTACACTTGAAAAACAAGTCGAATATACAAAGGATGAATTTAAAGTTTTATTAGAAAAAATGAATTCAAAAACCATTGACACCAATTTAGATCTTGGCCAATTACTTATTGAAGTAAACAATCAAGAAGATCTAACTAATGCGGAAAAAGCACTAGAAAGTGCATATAACAATTACTATGTAAATGAAGAATGGTTTACAAAAACAATAAAGGAAATGATCAAAAATGCTGGCGGAAGTTTAATGGGCTCAGTTACATTAGAAAATGCAGTTAAAAAGGGGAAAACAGCTGAATATAACGCATTAGTAAATGAAATTAAGTCATTTATGGCTGCTAATGGAAATGTACATTTAGCTCAAGATTTAGAAATTGCTAAAATTGATCAAGACTTGAATAAAGGTTGATCTTTAACAATTACATTGAAAAAAGATAATCTAGTTGCCAAAGGAATTAAGCTAGACTTTAGAAAACCACACAAAGATTGAAGTGATGCAGATATATCAGCTAAAAACAACGAAGATTCAAAATTTGCCAAAGTAAAGTCTGCTGTAGCAAATAAAACTTTAGAATATAAACTTCTAATTGCTGGATTATACAAAGTAGGCGATGTTGTATTAAAACAAATAACTAACACATTAATTGAAGTAGTAATTTTTGCATCGTTAAAAAACATTTTACCACTACCATTAAACATTATTTGTACTTACATTATGGCTAAACCAATTATCAAATACTTAAATAATTTAGCAGACCAATTAATTGAAATTTATTATCCTAAAACAAAACTCAGCTAATAGTTGGGTTTTTTCTTTTTTCCCTTAAAAATACACTATATTGTAAATAGTTTAAATATGAAATATTTAAATATGATAAAATTAAGTTATAAATTTAAGGAGTAAAAATATGAGATTATCAATAATTTCACTTGTAGGTGACGATGCATCATATGTAGATACATTTTTAGCCTCATTAAAAGAGCAAGAAACCCAAAGTTTCGAGGTTATTTTATGTATTAATAAAAACTCAGAAGCTAAAAATATTTTCAAAATTGCTCGTAAATATTACGAATTTTTTGGGAGCAGACTAGTTTTAATTACTAACTCAAAAGATAATTCATATCAACACAATCTTGTAAGTGCTTTTAGAATTGTAAAAGGTGATTATGTAACTGTAATTAACTCTGACTCAAGTATTAAAAGATACTTTATAGGCGATATGATTGAGCATGCTCAACGTTTCAATGTCGATGTATTAGAATTTAAGCCAAGACTAGTTGGTACAGTTCGCTTCAAACCAAAAGAAAGAGGTGAATTTGATAAAGTGCTTGATATTAGTAAAAATCCTAATGTTATTGCATATACATACCCATTCATCTTTAACAAAATCTTTAAAAAATCATTAGTGAAAAAAGTAACTAAATACAAACCAAAAGTTTCAAACGATACTTTAATGTGCTTAGAAGTTAACTACTTACTAATGATGGAAGCTAAAAAATACAAATACTTAGACTTTAGAATTATTCGTGAATTCATCTCTTCAGATACTTGATTTAATACCAAGACTGCATTAGATGCCTTTAGAGTTATTGAAGAAAACTCAAAACGTATGAATTTAAAAATTCAAGAAGAATTAAAATATGCTAAATATTACTTTATTAAATTGCTTCTAACTGGATTCTTATCAGAAACCTATTTTGTTTATAGACACTTTTCAAAAAATGATAAAGAACAACTAGAAGAAAAAAGAAGTAAAATCTTAATTCAAAAGCATGATGAAATGCTTGAAAAAATTGAAGATAGCAATGATTTTCAAACTTTCTTAACAACTAATATGTATATGCTTGTTGATAATACTGAGACCAGTATGTTAAGAGAAAGCTATGCTAAATTGATCAAAAACAAAATCTTGGATAATCTAGAATAATGTATAAAAATGCAGGATTCTTTAAAAGGTTCTTCTCGAACTTAATTGACTTTATTCTTTTCATCGCCATTGCTATCGCCATTATTTTTATTAGCAAGCCAGATGGCAACTTAACAACAAATCACAAATACTACTACACATCAATGATATTGATAGCAATTTGATTAAATTGCTATTACATCTTATTCCCATGCTTAATTGGTGGCAAAACTATTGGCATGTGAATTTTTAACCTTAAACTAATATCAGATGTCGATAAAAAATTTCATTACGCCTTAATTTTAAAACGCAACATTTTAGGTTGCTTATTTGTAACACTAAATTTCATTATTGTCCTTTCAGCCACAGCTTCAATTGACTTGAATCAGTATAAAGATATGAATGAAGCAAATCAAAATCCTACTATTCAAGCTATCACAGCAATTATTACTGCGCTAATGGGAACTTGATTTTTACTTCAAACTTTAGGGTATATCTTATTAATTTTTTACAAGAAAAGACTAACCATACTTGATATCGCTTTTGCTTCAAGAATCGTTGAAGATAAATACCTTGAAGTAATTGCAAGTAAAGATATTATTCTTATTCCATATTACTACACAGAAAGAACATTTAGATACTACAATCAAACAAACCAAATACAAGGAGATTAACTATGGATTTAATTAAAGTTGACTTACTGAGTGATTTGAATGCTAAACAAAGAGAAGCAGTTGAATATTTTGACACATCACTACGTATTATTGCTGGAGCTGGATCAGGAAAAACAAGAGTATTAACACGTAAAATTGCTTATTTAATCAACGACTTAGGTGTTAGACCTAAAAATATTTTAGCTATGACTTTTACTAATAAAGCTGCAAATGAAATGAAACAAAGAGTAATACAGTATACAAGTAAAAGTTTAAAAAATGAATTAAAGATCTCCACATTCCACTCTTTCTGTGCAGAATTGCTAAGAAAACACATTCGCTTATTGGGATTTCACAATGACTTTTTAATTATTGATGAACCAGATAAAATTCAAATTTTAGGGAATATTTACCGTAAACTTGGTGTTTCTAGTCATGATATTAGCTATAAAAGCATGATCGAATATATTTCATATGCTAAAAATATGGAATTAACATACAAGGAACTTAAAGAAGAATTAAAAACTTTTGAATATTCAAAAGTAGTTGCTGATGTTTACCAAGAATATCTTAACGAACTTGTTTCAAAAGGTTCACTTGATTTTGATGACTTAGTTGCGCTAACTAAGTTACTACTCGAAACTCATCCAGAAGTTGCTGCTATTTACCAAAAACAATTTGAATATGTGCTTGTAGATGAGTTTCAAGATACTTCAAGAATTCAATATGACTTAATTAAGTTGTTAGTTGGAAAAAACACTCACTTTACTATTGTTGGTGATCCTGACCAAACTATTTACAACTGACGTGGTGCTGATGTTAACTTAATTTTAAATTTTGATAAAGAATTCCCTGATGCTAAGACTATTATCCTAGATATTAATTATCGCTCAACTCAAAAGATTCTAGATGCTGCCAACAAACTAATTGCTAAAAATACCAACAGATTACACAAGGACTTAGTTACAGCCAATGAATTGGGTGAAGATGTCGAATTCTACCATGGATTTTCACCTGAAGCTGAAGCTAGATGAGTTATTCAAAAAATCAATGAACTTAAGAAGCAAAAGAATCAACTTAAAGGCATTGCTATTTTGTATCGTTCAAATTATTACTCACGTCCATTTGAAGAAGCTTTAATTGAAGAAAACATTAACCACAAGATTTTTAATGGAACTAAATTCTTTGAACGTGCTGAAGTTAAAGATGCCTTGGCTTTCTTGAGAGTTATCGCTGAGCAAAAAGATATTGCTTTAGAAAGAATTATTAATGTACCTAATCGTGGAATTGGGGATGCTACTCTTGGAAAATTAAAAGAATATGCCAAAAAACAAGGTAAATCTCTATTTAGAACTCTACAAGAAGATATTAGAACCTTGCCAATTCCAAATGATAAAATTGTTAAATCAGTTTATCCGTTTATGGTGCTTGTAATCAAGTATGCTAAAGCCTTACAACACAATAAAATTAGTGTTACTTTAAACAAATTCCTTGAAGAAATCAAATACTATGAACACATTGCTTTAAACGAAAACTTACGTGGATCAGCTGAAGATAACGTTAAAGAATTAATTAACTCAATTGCCAACTGAGAAGAAAAGAATAAAGATAAAACTGTATCTGACTACTTAAATATGGTTGCTTTAATGTCAGTTTCGGATGAATATGACAATGTACCTAACTATGTTTCATTAATGACAATTCACTCTGCAAAGGGTCTAGAATTTGATAATGTCTTTATTGTAGGTATGTCAGAAGGAATTTTCCCTAACAGAAGATCGCTAGAACCAGATCATAGTTCTAAATTCTCTGCTAAAGGAAGATATTCAAATACTCTTGAAGACGAAAGACGTTTAGCTTATGTTGCTGTAACTAGAGCTAAAAATAAACTCTTTATTTCAGATTCAAGAGGTAAAATTATTGGTACTGAAATTGATAAGGTTCCTTCAAGATTTATTACTGAAATGGGAATAGATGTTAACGATACAATAATTAATGCTAAAAATCGCTTTTATGGAAACTTTGGCAATGAAGAAGAAACTGTTACAAATAACCACATTATTGTTGGAGATATCATTAGCCACATCATGTTTGGCGAAGGTGAGGTCCTAGAAGTTACACCAAATGAAATTGTTGTTGAATTTATCAAAGACAAAAAAGTTAGAACATTAAATAAAAACCACTCTTCTATTAAGGTTATAGGTCAATAATGCCAACATCATCTATTATTGGAGTAGTAATAGGTGTTTTTGTTGCAATCATCCTACTTACTTTCCTCTTCTTTCTAACTTTATATTTCTTTTATGCACGTTCTTCATCTGGTATTATTCTTTTTATGCTAGATGCAAGTAATAAACGAGTATTACGCTTAAGTGAAAAGAATTATGCTTTCTCGACTATTTTTGATGCGAAACGTTTAAGATTTCAACAATATAAGTTCATTCAACAAGATACTTTTTTAGATGTACTTGATGATGAAACTAAGCAATATATTACTTCGTATATCGAAGAAGGTATTGCCCGTAAGCAAGAAATACCTTTTACGTTTAATCCTAATATTAAGACATTATTAACTCCATATGAACGCTTAATTTACTGATTTGATCGTATTTCTCAAGTTACTAGTTCATATGTTCTAAAAATTTATCCAACCGGTAATGGTCAATATAATTGCACTATTACTTTTAGTAAACAAAATGAAAAATTTAATTCGCTAAATAAAATCTCAAATGATGAAAACATCTTCTTTGATACTCAATTCAAACAAGAATACAGCATTATAATTGCCTTTGCACTCAAACCATATTACATGACTAAAGAAATTGAATCTGAATTTCTTGAAGACTTATTTAATCAATTTGACTTGTCTTACAAACGTACCCCAATTTTTAGACAAAATGGATTTTTATTCCTTGTAATTAAGGATAAAGGTAAACACACTTATAATAATTACCTTAATAAAATTCGTAACATAAATAATAATATCAACTTT
This sequence comes from Mycoplasma milvi, assembly GCF_048284715.1. Lineage (NCBI taxonomy): Bacteria > Bacillati > Mycoplasmatota > Mollicutes > Mycoplasmatales > Mycoplasmataceae > Mycoplasma > Mycoplasma milvi. Next base: position 128,045 of record NZ_JBLWAH010000001.1, read on the forward strand.
AATAAATGTTTTATTGCAGCTACTATTTTTAAAAATGCAAAATTAGCTACTGAATATTCACGTGAAATGTTGCTAGCTAAAATCGCTTACTCTTTATTTAACATCCTAAATGATTTTAATAATTATGCTAACTATCTAGATTTACCACTTGATTTTATTAATACCCCTCAATTTAAGGAGTTTAATAATCAATTAGTGAGATATCGTAATGAAAACTCATTACTAAATAAAGACCTTAATAACATGCATATAAACTTCTTTCCAATTAAGAATTATCAATCACAAAAATCTTCTAATTTAACCATTGCTTCAGTATCTAATGACTCTTATGATGTCGCAGATAATAAATGAAATGATTTCTTTAGAAACATTCCAATTCTTAACTATGAATATGAAAAGTATTGATATGAATATGTTGAAAAGAACTCTAATAAAACAAATCATAATTTACTAGTTAAAGTTAGTCAAGAAGTTTACTTAAATAAAGATTTAAACAACACTAAAGACTCACCTATTTGCTTAATTTATGCTTACAATAATGTCTTTGATCACTTAAATTTAAAGCGCAAAATTGAAGATAACTTTAGAAACTCAATTCCAACTGCTCTGTATATTGATGAAATTGATAAGGCATTAATTAATATTATCAATGATACTAAGCTAAAAGCCATTGTTATAGGTGAAAAAGTTACAAAACATCTTAATAGCACTAAAGTATATTTTGATTGTATTAATGTTATTAACTTGGCCTCAAACAACAACATTAAAGTTATTTATGAAAACCCACCTCAAAATTTAGATGAACTAATTGTGCTTAAAGCTAAAGTCTTTGCCTGCTACTATACTGAAGGCAAAAAAATCTAAAAAATTGAATTTTATCAATAACTATTTAACACACATATATATATATATATATATATAAAATCACTTTTATAATTTTAGTGGAGCATAAAAAGTGCTCCACTTTTTTATATGGAGCACTTTTTATAAGTGATGTATAGTTTAAAATGAATTTATTATTAATATCAGCTCATTAAAATCATTATTAGCTACATTTTTGAATATGTTGTTGTTTCGAAAACCTGTTGATAAGACATATACAAAATTAGAGAATGTGTATTCTCCTCATCCATCTTCGATAGACGATTTGATTGTTTCTGCTTTTGATAATAATAGTTGTTTTTGAAATATAGGATCAATTAAATGTGTATTTCCATTTGGGTGCGCATAAATCATATGCTCATTAGGGGTAATAGCTATTAAGTTTTCAATAAATGATGATATTTCTGGAAACTCAGATTTTTTGAAAATATGATGAATGTGAATTGCATCTTCTGGATCATTACCAAAGCGATTTTCACTTTTACCATGGTTTATTAAAATATTGGTTTTTCTTACATAGTCCATAGCTCTTTTAGTAGCATAAATTATATACGCTTCTTTTTGCTTTAAATAATTTTCTGCTGAATGTTCTTTTCTTGTAAGTTCCTTTGGTTTGTCCGAATATGTATCTCTAAAATTAAATCTGTTATACATCAACATATCATATGTTATTTTATGCCTAGATATTCTTCCTGCTTCGCTACCGCATTTGTTTGCGGAATAAGCTAGGGGATTAATTACTTTTGTAAAAATTCTATAACATTCTCACTTATTTCTTATTTTTGAATTCTCGAGCAAGAAATTTGTAAATACAGTTTTCATTTTCATATAACTTTCTTGTGTTTGCTCTTGCAAGAAACCATTAAACACATCAATAATTCCTACATCAGTTAAGAATTTTTCGATATATCTTTTTAAAAATTGAAGAGATTGTCTTTCACCCAATGAAATAATCTCCAAAATTCCTTTATCAACTACTCTATAGAAATTTCTTTTCCCTCTTTTTTCTAGTTTTAGCACACCTGAAAAAGCTAAAAGAAGTAATGGCTGTGAGAAAAATTTATCATACTCATGAGCACTGGAAAGATTATTTAAATCTGGTTTCTTGAAAATTTGTGGAACATATTCAAGTGCATAATCGCTTTTTCAAATATCGGAAGACGAAAAAACAATTGTTCCTTCAGGGGATTGCACATATTGTAAAATGCAATCTGCAATTATAGAAATAACATCTGGAGTACATTTTTGATCAATTCACCTTGTACTTATATCAGTTGGTGATAATTTATAGCTTTCTTGTTCAGCAAAAAAAGCATCTATATACGCATTATTTCAATTTGACATTTCTATCTCTTTCTGATTCCAAAATAAAAAATGGAATTTTTATCAATATTTAAAGTTCTGGTTTGTTTATTTCTTGCAATAAACATATATTTTCTAAAATCATCTGATGAAAAAAACAAAAGATCTTCTTCATTCAAAAACAAATCGTATTGTTTAGGTAAAAGTAATGCAACAGAACCATTAACAATTACATTATTAGGTTTTCTAGCCACACGAGTCTTATAAGTCATATTTGGGGTCATATAAATATTTTTCATTGTTAAATATTTAGAAACTGATAACTTTTCAGCTAAAGATTTCTCGATATATGAATTTATACTTTCAAAATTAATATGTCCATTATCCGATATATTTCTAGATTTAATTATTGGAATATAATTTTGTTTATTAATATATAGCCCATCATTAATTACAATCATTTTATTTGTTATTTGTCTATCTCTATAGACATCAAAAATGTTTAAATCAATCTTTTGAATAAAATCATCAAAAAATTTATTTCTATATATGATCCATGTTGGAAAGTTTTTGTCTGTAATATAGTTTTGTTTTTTTACATTATACTCATTTTCCACCACTGAATATACTTTTGTTTCTGATAATTCATTTGTTGCCACTACATTGATAAAAATAGCTATCGTTTCAATTAAAACGTTTTTAAAACCTATTTCGCCAAAATCTATAATATCTAGAATCTTATAATCACTTATCATTTTTCTTGTGTCATTATACGAAACACCACTTAATAAAGACTTTGGCATAATAAATAATACATTATCAGAAATTCTTAGTGCATTTTCTAAAAATAATGCAGATTTATCCTTTGCTCTCTGTGCATCATTATTATGTTTTCCAAATGGAGGATTTCCTATTACTAAATTGTATTTAAAAGTATTAATTTCATCTGCATAAGATAAAAAATCTTTATGTATAAAATTTATAACAAAATTTTGTTTTGGATTAATTATGCTTATAAAAAATCTGGTTAGTTTTAGTGAATTGATATCGATGTCAACAAGGTCTAAATTAACTTTTTCTATATTTTGAAATTTATTAAATATAATTGGTAAAAAAGACCCTATTCCAACTGATGGTTCTAAAATATTTAAATACTTTTTGTCTTCCAATTTTATTAAAATATTTTCTATTTGTTTTAATAATATAGAGTCTGTGTAAAATGCTGCATTTTCTTCTCTTTTTTGATTTGATAATTCAGCGATTTTCATTAATGTTTGAATATCATATTTATACTTATTTATTTTTAAAAACGATATTAAATTTTCTGGAGAACTATATAAGTTTTCGTTTTCTATCAAACTAATTATGGACTTATGATCAAGAGAGATTGTGTTTAAATATTTTTTTATTTTTTTGGCAATTTGATTGAAAATGATTGTTGGAACTGCTTCCCCGATTGATTGCCTAATATTAATTTCGTTTTGGCGCAATATTTTTTCTTTTTCTTCTTGATTCAATAAATTCAATTCACTAAGTTCCTTATCTATTCACTTAAAATTTTCAGGTATTGTCATAAAAATCATTAATTCTCTTATGCTAAAAACTCTATTATCTTTAGGATGAACAGTATTTTGGCTAGCCAACTGATCATTTCTGGTATGAATGCAAGGAGCGACACTATCTCACAATTGTCTCTTGTACTTATCTCCATTCTTATTAGAATTTAAAACATATTTACCATTGACAATTTTGTGGGGTTTATAAATATTTTCTTTATTATCAAATGCGCTACATCCTTCGGGTGTATTTTCAATTCATGGAAGCATCCGTAAATCGTATTTTCTAAATGAATGATAAAAGTCATCGGGACTAAATTCATTCATATTTTTTAATGATTTTAAGTGCCCTATCACCTCAAATATTGTCTTTTGTTTACTTTCATCTGGGAATAGTTGTGAGGGCAAAATTTTATTAGATAACTCTTTTTGTGTTCCGATTACTAATGTTCTTTGACGACTCGAATTGCTTCCATAATTTTTAAAATTTAGAACTCTATATTCGATATTATAAATATTACTTAATGAATTAAAAATAGCTTCTTCTATTGGCTTAATGTTTTCATCAATGTCAACACATAATGTTTTTAAAAATGATGAAACATTTTCAAAAATGAAAATCTTTGGTTTTATTTTTTTTATCATTTCGATAGATTCTATAACTAAAGAATTTCTATTAATGTCCTCTAAATTTTTTTTATGATTAGCAACCGACATACCTTGACAAGGAGGGGTAGCTATTAAAACATCAATTGAATTAATATTTTCATTTTTCTTTCAAAATTCAACCTGTTCTAAAATTTTATTTTTGATTTCATCTGTTGTGATATCGCCAACAATATAGCCACTTTCATATTTGCATTTTTTATTTATAACTTGGATATTCATTCTTCTTTGGATAATTTCATTTGTGGCAACACATTCAAATCCATTTTGTTTGAATCCATAGCACCCTACACCAGCACTACTAAATAAACTTATATAAGTTAATTGTTTTTTCTTTTCTCTCTTCATATATTTCTCCAATTTTTAAATAAAAAGTGTTTTTATCAATTTGGCTACCTAATCATAAGTTACATCATTTAAGTTTCTAGCTCAGTTGATAAATAATGTATAAGCACGTGTTAAATCAACTTTACCACCATCTTTAAAAATATTGTTTAATGCTGCATATTGATGGAATTGAGCATAGATTTCAACATCATTTTGGCTAGGTACAAGTCCTAAAACTTGAATCTTTTCTGGATAGTACCCTGAAATTAAAGCATATATTTTTGTTGCACAAAACTCTTGAGGGAAGTTTTCAAGTTTAATAGCCCCTGTTACTAGTAATTTAATTGCATTTTCTTGATTGTCAAATTTAGGAAGTAAGATTCCGGGAGTATCTAAGAATAAAAATTCTCCATTAACGACTCATTTCTTTTCTCTAGTAACCCCTGGATAGTTAGCAACTTTTAAAGTTTTCTTATCAGAAACTAGGTTAATTAAAGTACTTTTACCACAGTTAGGCACACCTACTACAAAGGATTTAATGCGAGTAATTAGCATCCCTTTAGCACGATTACGTGCTATTTTTTCTTTCATGATACTTTGAATTTTATTTAAGATAACTTTTTTAGAAGATTGGTTTCTTAAATCAAGTCACAATAAGTTTTCACCTTTAAATCTAGCTTGAATTTTATCTTTCTTACTTTTATCCATTAAGTCTGATTTAGTAATAATAAATAATCTTGGCTTTTGAGGAGCAATCTTATCAAAATCTTCATTATATGAACTAATTGGGCACCTAGCATCTAATACAACTATAAATAAGTCAGCTAGGTTAGCATTTTCTCTTAGATCCTTCATAGCCTTGGCCATGTGCCCTGGGTATCATTGGATTAAGTTTTGGTATTTGTTTTCATTTTCATTGTTATTCATAAATTTTTTCTACCTCTTTTGATAATCGATTATTTTCTTCCTCAAGCATTTGATTCTTCAATAATTCTTTTTGATATAGTTCTTTATATTTTTCTAGTTCAGAAGCTAAGGCTTCTTTTTGGCTTTGTTCATCGATCAAATTAGCAAAAATAAGTTGCATAAAATCATCAACTTCTTTTCTATTATATCCTTCAAGATTCAAACTAAAGGTTTGATTCTTGATCTTTTCACATAAGTCATTTACTTTATTGTTCATACTTATTCCTTATTTCTAATTTTATCTAGAACTATAGCTGTTGCACAAGCCACATTTAAACTTTCAAATGAGATTGGGATATAAATAAATTCATCACTTAGACCTTGCACTTGAGGTGAAACTCCATTGCCTTCATTTCCTACTACTAGTACAAATTTTTCATAGCTAAATTGCACTTGATTAAGTTTTTTAGCTTGTGTATTTAGTACTGTGGCATAGATATGATAGTCTTGGTTTTTTAGCTCGCTAAGTAAGCTTGCGCCATCTTTAGTTGCAACTAAATTGGTTTTAAAGAAGGCTCCTTGAGAAGAGCGAATAGTTTTAGGATTGAAATAATCAAACTTATTAACAATCACTGTATCTATGTCAAATGATTTTGCTAACCGAATAATGGTTCCAACATTGCCAGGATCTTGAAGTTCATCTAAAAATAGCACTTTAAAGCCAATTTTCCCATTTGGAATTAATCTGCATACCCCAATAATACTTTGTGGCGTAGTAGTATCACTTAATTCTTTGATAATTTCGCTTGTTACTAGTGTTGAATTAGGATACTTGATACTTTCAGGATTAGACTCAAATGTTTCTAATAATAGCCCAGCATCTAAAGCTTCTTGAACTAAATGGTAGCCTTCAATTAAAAACTTACCTTCCTTAGCACGATATTTTTTATCTTGTAGTTTTTTTAGTTCTTTGATAGTTGGATTGCTTTTACTTGTGATCTTCTTCAACATAATCTCTTAAGAAGTACTTTCCTTTTTCTACTTCATATAGTGATAAATCACGGAAGTCGAGTTGTCTCATAACTTCAAATCCAAGAATACTTACACAGTTACCTAGATTGATTGAACGCATTGCAGATACCATTGGAATTCTTAAACAATCATCTAAATGGTCTTGTAAAACTTTCTTATCTATTCCAGTAGATTCTCTACCAAACATTAATCAAATTTCACCAGTGTTTTCAAATTGTTCTTTGTAATTTACATCTGTATATGATTTAAGTCCATATCTAGTAATGTAAAAAATTCTTTTATCTCCATATTTAGCAGCAAAATCAGCATATGATTTATGCACTTCATGTGGAATATCTGAAAGCATTCTTCCAGCTCCATATCTTCTTAATCATTTTGGGTGTAAGTCAAAGCCAATTGGTTTAATGATGTGTAATTTAGCTCCTAAAGCGAAGCATGTACGAATAATATTCCCTGTATTTGGGCATATTTCTGGTTGATATAATACTATATTTAACATATTTATATTATACAGTGTTTATTGTATTTACTTTATGTGTTTTTCCCCTTGCTGCAAGTTGTAAAAATAAAAATATCCACACGTTTTGCTGTGTGGATAAGTGATTAAATTTCGTCTTCTTCATCAATATCAAGTTCGTCATTTTCGACTTCACCAAAGATTGATTTCTTAGTTTTTTCAAGTTCTTGGACAAGTGACTTACGAAGTTTTTTACCATTATTTTCAACTTCAATTTCACCTTCATCTTTATTATTTGAGAATTTAATTTTAGCTTTATTTAGCTTAGGATCTTGAGGCTCATCAGTGTATATTATTGTAGGAACAATAATTGGTTCTCTACGTTTTTCTTTATAGAATAAAGTAGCTAAACGTTCGCGCACAATTGCTTCAAGTTCTTCAGTAGTTCATTTTTCATTATTCTTAATGTGATATAACACAGCACCATGGGCTACTCTTTTGGCTTCTTCAATTAATTCTTTAGATGTCTTAACAAAGAAACTTCCACGAGTTACTATTTGAGGACGAGCTAGAATTGCATTTTTATTTCTATCTAATAGGAAAATTATGTTAACAAATCCAGAATCCTTTAATTGTGCTCTATCAGCTAATATATGTTCAGAAACACTTAAAACAGTATTTCCATCAATATAAATTGGACCATATTCAACAAAGCGATCTGTTGGAGTAATTACATTATTTAACATCTCAAAAATTTGACCTTTTTGAGGAATCATAACGTTTTCTTTTTTAACTCCATTAGCTACTGCTGTTTGACCATGCACAAGTGACATTCTGTAATCCCCATGATATGGTAAGAAGTACTTAGGTTTAGTTAAAGCAAATATCTTATCATGTTCTCATTGGTAAGCATGCCCTGAAGTATGCAAGTAACCATCAACACCATTTTCCTTAATAATAGCTCCCAACTTATAAAGTCTATTAACAAGTAATTCAACTACCATTCTGTTACCAGGAATAGGACTAGAAGAGAAAATAATTAAATCTCCTTTAGTAATCTTGATTGTTGCATGTTTTCCATAACTCATTCTTGATAAAGCTGCAAGTTGTTCACCTTGTGAACCTGTAGTTAAGATAACTAAGTCAGAATCTTTAACATTAGCTAAGTCTTTTTTATCAATAATTACGTCATTTCCAACATTAATATATCCTAATTTACGACCAATTTTAACTCCTTGGATCATTGAACGTCCAAAGGTAATAACCTTTTTATTTAGCTTAGCTGCAAGCTCAATAATAACTTTGACGCGAGTTAAGTTTGAAGCAAATGCTGTAATGATAGTTTTCTTTTTAGCTGAACGCATGTGACGTTCAATATCAGTTAAAATATCTGATTCACTTGGTGAGTGGTTCGGACGCATTGCATTTGTTGAATCAGAAAGTAAGACTGTTAATCCATCCTTTCCGATTTCATCTAGTCTAGCAAAGTCAGTGTAGTTTCCAATTGGTGTATAGTCAAATCTAAAGTCTCCTGTACACATAATTGATCCATTTGGAGTTGTTAATCTAACTCCAAAGGCATCTGGAATTGAATGTTGTGCTGTTCAAAAGTCTGCTTGACATCCAAGTGGGAATTTATAAACTTCATTCTTTTCAATTTCAATAAATTCGATATCTTTTTTAATCCGATTTTCTTCAAATTTTAACTTAAGGTATTGAATTGCGATTCGAGGTGCAAAAATCTTTTTAACTCTGGTTTGCTGTACTAAATAAACAACACCACCAATGTGGTCTTCATGACCATGGGTAATGAATAAACCTTCAATTTTCTTTTCCGGTCTATTTAAGTATGAATAATCAGGGATGATTCCTTTAACTCCTGTATTAAATGTATCAGCAAACTTAATACCTGAGTCAATGATGAAAAGGTGATTGTGGTGATCAACAACTAATGTTGATTTACCAATTTCTTCAACACCACCTAAAGCAAAAATTTCTGTAGGTTGTTTTTGTTTCATAATAACTCCTTAAAAATTATGTGAAATTAAGATAATGAAAAAACACTTCATTAAAATTAATTATTATCTTTTGAAATAGGTGAATAAAATACCTAGATGTATTTATCAAAATAATTATATAGTAAAAGTGCTTTTTATTAATAAATAAGGCTAAATATCTCAAAAAGCTATTTTAGCTTAAATAATGGTGCAAAATGTATTTTTTACTTCTAACTGCAAGCAAAATTTATTTTTTCCACTATTTTTTAAAGGTAAAATACTTACTTTTTTTCCATATTAGAAAGCTAAATTTTATATAATTTTTTTAGATATAAATCAGGAGATATAAATGAAAGTTAAAAATAAAGTTTTACTCAGCATTCTAGCTACAGGTTTAATTGCCACACCATTAATATATAGCGCTATTTCATTTACAACGAGTGCAACAGTTAAGCAAAACAATATTACCCATGATCCAAGCGCAATTCGTTGCTGCTGTCCAGGTTGCTTACGCGGAATGAGCAGTAAAACTATTACAATAAGTCCAAATTATAAGGACTCAACTTTTTAAACTTATATAAAATAAAGGAAAAATTATGAGAAAACTAACTAAAATATTATTCCCACTTACTTTATCATCTACAATGCTTACACCTTTAGTAGCAGCTCAATGTGGTACGCAAGCTCCAAGTCAAGAAAATATGGTTTCTTTGGCCAAAAATCTAGATGCATTTATGAAGGATGAAAAACAAAATTCTAAAACTTTTGATGTTGATCTTTCTGTTAAATTTTTAGCTCCACTATCATCAAATAAAGTAGAAGGAATTTATGTGACAAATGGAATGCAATCAATTCCGTATATTGTTTCTTATTTACCACAAATGCTCCAAATAAACAATTCAGTAACTGATGCTGATATCGCAAATTTAAATAAGCTTTACAGCGATTTCTTAAATATGCCAGCTAACTTCTTAAAAATTTCAATTGAAAACTCTGAAACCCCATTAAAATATTTAGCTAATGCTGGTGAAGCTGGAGGTTTTAACTTTATTCAAAACTTAGATGAATACAAGAATGCTGAAATCAAAGATTTAGGCACAATAAGTGTTAATCTAAATAAAATATCTATGAGAGATATTAAGCAAGCTATTAAAATTCTTCAAGATTTTATTACTCAAATACAAGATTTTAATAGCAAGCCTCAAGATAAGCCTGTCTTATTAAAACTTTCATACAACATAAAAGCAAGAATAACATTAAATAAAAAATTAGACTTTGCAACATATGCTAATAACATTTTTGACAAAAATTCAGAAGTTATTTCAAAAATGTTTATCAACTCAGTAAAAAATAACCCTCTAGTAACTCAAAGTTTAGATGAAGAACAAATTAAAGCAATAGCTGATCGCTCAGCAGCTGAAATAAAACGCAACATTTTAGAATTAGATCATGATCTACCTGCACAATACACGCCTTTAAATGAACAAGATTTTGATAACATTAAAAAACTTGGTAAAGTGCTTGATAGTAGTAACACCTTACTTTCAATTCAATTAAAATAGAAAAACGTCCATGCCTAGCGCAATGGCGTTTTCATTATCCAGTATAAAAAGAGCACCTCATTGTTTACCCAAACAACAAGGTGCCTTTCTATTATAAAAGTATTTTATTTTTTAGTGAGAAAAAGTCAAAATTATTTATCAAATAGCGCTGTCTTATATTCTGGACCATAACGTTTTATTAATTCATGGCGATATGAACTAACTTGATATGGATAGTTATCTTTATTGGTTCCATCAACTAAGTTATAAGCATATAACATATCAGCACGATCGTTTTTCCTATAAAATGGTTTATCAAAAGTATTAACAAATGAGGCTACAACATCACGATATGAGTGTACTAGTCTTAAATTATTGTCAAAGTATTTTGTTTCTCCATCAACAATAGATCCTCATTTTAAACCTATTGGCAAGTTATCTTGGTTAACCGCTAGCGAACCAGAAGATCCACCACTTAAGTTGTTTGCACTAGAAGAATAGAATTGTAACATATATCTTTGATATAAAGTGCCATTATAGTCAATGGTGCTTTTTGGATTGAATTCTACACTATAGTCAGCTATTGCATCAGTTACCTTATAGTTATAAATACTATCTCCATTTTCATTAATCTTACTTCAACTTCCATTAATTTCAGTCTTATTACCATTTTTAGCTGGATATCCAGCAATAAAGACATTATTAGGTTGCTTGTCAAATTTATTATTGCCAAATTTAGTATTCATATAGCTGTCTAAATAAATAGCTGTCTTATAGCTTTCAGGTTGAGATAAGTAGCTACTAATCTTATTATCTGGATACATCTTGTTATATTCTTTTAGGATATTGCCAGCTGACATGTAGTCTACTGAAATATAAGGTAAGCTAGAATTGAAGTTTGCCTTTGCTTTATTAGCAATTGCTACTTTTGAAGCATTTACTTGTGCAATTGCATCTAAGATATGTTGTACATAAGCTTTTTGAAGGCGACCTGTTTCAATTAAACTATTATATTCATTTCTTGCTTCAACATTATTTCCATAAGCAGTTGCTTCTGGATCATAGAATTGTGCTGTTTCCAAAAAGCTCATAGGGCTTCACTTAGCAAATACATTTAAGTCAACATATCATTCAAGTACAGCAAAATCAGCTGCTACATTACCTTTGACTTTATTTGGTGACATAAAATTGGTTGCTACATAAAAGTTTTTAGGAATATATAAAGCATGTGAGTCTGAATTATTCATAAATTGGTACATGTAATATTGATTTTTGCCATCAGTTCAATCAGGATCAAATCCGATAAATCAATTAGCTGTATGAATTCCTTTGCTAATTTTATTTTCTTGTCTATTATCTGAATGGTCTTTTTTATCAATATTTGCATTAGCTACATGTAAATTAGTTCCTAAATATAAACGATATTTATTATTTCCTAAATCAACATAGTCTAATAATCAAGCAGTTCCAAGTGTTAAGGTTGATTGAAACTTTATAGCATCATCTACATTCTCAAATACTATTTTAAAGGTACGTTTAAAGATAGAGTCGTAAATATTGTAATTACTAAAGCTTGGATTTTTTGTAGCTTTATTTTCAATTATTAGTTTTTTAACTGTTGCAGCATTATTCTTGTAAAACTCGCTAATTTCATCTGTGTTTCTAGGTGCATTCATATTAGCTTCGAATTTTTCCCATAACTGTTTGATATTATCTTTAGCCTTATTACTTGCTTCAATCTTGCTATTGATATTATCAAGTTCTTGCCCTTTTCAATCAATTGTTTCTAATGATGCTAGGCCAGTGGTAATTTGAGCTAACATGGCTTGAATTTCAGCATTTTGTTTATAGTAGTCGCTAGCATTAACTCACTTGTCAATTTCAGCTTGCAATTGTTTAAATTTTGAAATAGATTGCTCAGTTTCTTGTTTTAAACTAATGTAATATTTTTTAACGCTAGCTAGATCATTTTGTACTTGTGCTAGTTTACTTCTAGCTCTAGCACAAAGAACTATAATACTATCATAATTAGCTTTTTCATTTCCAATTTCTTCTCTTAATTTTTCAAGTTCTTTATAAGAAGTAAGTTCATTAATATAATTTATTAAATCATTATTTTTTGTCTCAAAATCTTTGATAGCTTCTAGTACACTGGCTTTATTTTGCTCAGCTTCTTTTCTAGCACTAGCACTTGCAGCAGTTAAATCTTTTTTAACCTTGAGCAAGGCTTGAAATGAACTGAGTAAGTAATCAAAACTTAAATTAATATAGCTACGTTTAGTTAGTTCACTTCTAATATTTTGATAATTTCTTTTTAATATTGGATCTAATGAAGCTACATCCATTTGATCACATAGTGAAATATTTAAAGCAATATATGACCAAATATTGAATTTTAGTTCATCACTAGCTTGACTTATTAAATTAGGTAAGTTTAACTGATCATTATTCACAATTGGACTATAGGTAACTTGATAGTTTGAAATCATATTAAAGGCTTTAGCATAGCTTTCAAGCTTTCTGTTATATTGTTCAATTACTTGAACTTTATTGCGATTAATTAAATAAATTAATTCCTTTAAGTATTCAATTAAATTATCAAATTTATTAGTAGGTAAAGCAATAGTTGGACTTTCTAATTCGCTATTAATTGTATTAAGCTTAGCCATTGCATCACTATATAATCCAATTGCTGAAGTAAGAGCATTTGAATAGCTTGCAATTAAAACATTTGTTTTATCTATACTATATTCATTATTAATAGCTTCTATGGCTTGTTTTAAGGTATTAAACTCTGATGCAAGCTCAGTTTGTAAAGGTGCATTAGCTTGATAAATAGCTAGAAGATTTTTAGCATTTACATAGTTATCTGATTGTTTATTTATGCCTAATAGCAAGGACTCAAGAGCAGAAATCTTCTTATTTTTTTCATTAATTTCATTTTCATGTTCCTTGAGTAATTTAATCTTTTCATTCTTTAGTTCACCAATTTGTTGATTTAGAGCTAATTTTTCATTATTTAAATTTGAAATAGCTTGCTCATTTTTAGCAATTTCAGCTTCTTTTTGAGCTAAAGTTTGCTTATTTAATTCAATTTGTGCTTGTAATTGTGCAATTTGATTCTTTAGCCCTGTAATATTGCCTTCTAGCTCAGTGATATAAGCTTGTTTAACTTCAATACTTTTGCTTAGTTTATCTATTTCATCTTGATTTGAATGTAATTGTGCTTTTAGTTCTTCTAATTGTTCTTTTGCTTCTATAATTTGATTTTCATAACTTGCTTTAATATCATTAATACCATCAATTTTATCTTGTAAAAGATTAATTTGATTATTAAGTTCTGTGCTTTTTGCCTCATTTTGATGTTTTAAAGTAGCCAATTGATCATTTAATTGAGCAATATTGTTTTGATGTTGTTTAATTTGATTATCTTTTTGTGCAAGCTCTAAGTCATAAGCTTTTTTATTAGCCTCTAACTCAGAAATTTTTACATTTAAAGCAGCCTGAACAGCTTGATTATCTTGTTCAAGTTTTTTAATTCTTTCAACTAATTTTTGCTCTGGCCCTTGATTTATATCATCACAAGAAGAGGAAATAACAGGCAAAAAAGTTGCCACTGAGGCACTAGATATTAAAAGTAAGTTACGTAGCTTTTTCATATTTAAATTTTATTCTATTTTTACTTATTTTTTTAATTCTATTAATAACTTATTATTTTTTCCACAAATGTGGAAATTGTGGAAATAGCATGCTTTTTTGACTAAAATTTCAGTAAAAAAAGTTAAAGTTTGATAAACTTTAATTACTTAGTAATTAAGTTTAATTTAAGTCTATTAACTAGGAGAATTATGTTCGAAAATATATTAAATAAACTACTTGATACATCATTACGCAACAATTTGGTCAAAATTAAGCCTGAAAAATATTTAACTATAGAAGCTATTGAAGAAACAGCCGAAGGCCCATTTTTATTAACTAATAATGCTAAAAGTGCCACAGCAAAACAAAGTATTATGCTAGTTAATATTGCTAATGCTGAACTTAGCAAAATGGCTGACAAATTTATCAAATTCAATCGCCTTTCAATTGAAGAAACTGGGATAAATATTTTAAATCTAACTCTTGGAATTTTAAAATGACAAGATCGTGATGATAACTTGCTTAATTCACCATTATTTTCCATTAGTGCAGAATTAAATAGTGAAAAAGATGATTATTTTATTGAGGCTTCTTATGCTAACATCGAGCCAAACTATACGCTTGCTTTTAAATTTAAAACTGAATATAATTTTGACTTACTTAAAGTCTTAGAACAATATTTAGAAACAAAGAGCACTTTTAATGAAGTACTAGATAATTTAACTGAATTAGAAAACCAACTCCTCAGTCAAATTAATTTTGGTCAAAAACAACTCAAGGTTCAAAAGCTTGCTTATTTTGGTATTTTTACTTATTCTAAAATCAGCATTTATAATGACTTAATTCAAAACAAGGCCCGTTTGGATGCTTCACCATTTTATCAACAATTAAATGGCCAAATGCAAAACTTTAATTTCGAACTTATCTCTGATAAAGATATTGATGAAAAAATTGATTACTTAAATTACTACCACTGTCTTGAATCTGATGGATCCCAAGAAAAGGCTATTCAAGCTGCAATTCAAGGCCACAGCTTCGTGCTTCAAGGTCCTCCTGGAACCGGGAAATCTCAAACTATTAGCAACATCATTACAGAATTAATGTCACGTGGCAAAAGAGTTCTGTTTGTTGCTGAAAAAACAGCTGCTGTTGATGTTGTTTATAACACACTAGCAGCTAAAGGTTTTGAAAAATTTATTCTACGACTTCATAGCGATGATAACAATAAAGAATTCGCCAAAAAATTACTTGCTGACTATGAAGAAACAAAAAGTTATCCAAAATTAAATAATTCATTTAGAGATGAAATGAATCGTAATATTTCTCAATATGTCAGATTAATTAATGACTATGAAAACATACTGGTAGATAGCGATAAAAATAGTGTTCCATTATTTACTTTATTTAATAATTATCTAGAAATTAAGGACTACTTACCTATTTCTGAATCCTTTAGTTTTATGCGTAGCTATTCAGAAGAAGAACTTAGAGATATCTATGACTTACTAAAAAATTACCAAGGCATGTTAAATTCATTTAATAAGATCAACTATTCAAAATGATTTTCAATTATTCACACTAGTGAAGTTGACTTTAACAAAATTATTAACTGTTTAAATAATCTTAAAAATAACTTAACTCAACTTAATTACTTGCTTGGTAATAGTGACTATATTTTTATTAAAAATAACGAGTTATTTAGTGAGATTGAAAAGGTTAAAAATATTACTTTTATCTTGACTAAAACTACTTGAAATAAGAAAAATAACTTTACCTTTAATTCTGAATTAAGAACTCTAAAAGAAATTTCAAAATTATATAAACAAATTACAAGATTGCTTGGTTTTGATCAAGTTACTTTGAAAATGAATAAAAATAATATTAGCTATTTGGAAAAATGATTAAAGGAAAACAAAAATGGTTTCTTTAGAGCTTTTTCAAAGCAATATAAAGCTAATAAAGAGGTCTTAATTTTACAAGATTTTGGTCTTGGAATTCATCCTAATTCTTATAGAAAAGCTAAAAAACTTTATAAAGCGAGTTTAAAGGCTCAAAAGATATTTGATAAAATTCAAACCATTTTACCATCATTAACGTTTCAATTTGATATTCAAGATATAGTGTTAGTTGATATATTAATTCAAAATTTCGAAACTCTAGCAAACAGCTTTACTGACTCAGAGTTTAGCTTTGCAGTTAACTGCACTAAAGAAGTTGCTCCTGTTGCTCGCTTTTCATTTGCTCAATTACAAGAAATGATTAGTGAAATTAACTCTAATTATGCCGAACTATTTAAAAACTTCTTAGTTGAATTGGATGCTGAAAACTATTATGCAATTATGAATTTCATTGATACCTTGCTAATGGAACAAAATAATGGTTATGTAATAGTTTCTAAGAATAATTTAGAAATTAAATTAGTCGAATTTGGACTTAAAAACTATTTAAGCTTCTTACATTCAGGTCACTACAACAGCTTATTTGTAAATACATTTAAATGATCATATGCAAACTGAAACATTAAAAATATTTTAGTAAGAAATAATTTAGCAAGTGATTTTGTTAAATTAAAAGATTTACATGAAAGATATCAAAATGATATTGCAATCTTAAACAAAAATGCCTATGCCAATGCCTTAGAAGCTTGCAGTAAGCAAGTTCCTAATTTCCTTGGAACTGAACGTAGTTACCTAATATTAAAAGCAGAAGCATCTAAGTCACGTAAACTAAAATCAGTTAAAAACGTAATGTCAGAAGCTAGCGATGCTATCTTACAAATGAAACGTTGTTTAATGATGTCTCCTCTATCAGTTTCAACATACCTAAAAGATTCAAGTGCAAATTTTGACGTTCTAATTATTGACGAAGCTAGTCAAATTAAGACAGAAAACGCTTTATCTTCAATTTTTAGAGCAAATCAATACATTATTTGTGGGGATGTTGAGCAATTACCACCTACCAGTTTCTTTGAAGAAAAATCTGATCTTGATGAAGTCGATGATGAAAACATCTATGACTTAGATGCCTATGAATCAATACTTTCAGCTGGTGCCTCATTCCTTAAATCAATTGCTTTAAGATGACACTATCGTTCAAAATATGAATCATTAATTTATTCATCTAATACCAATGTTTATGATAATACTCTGGTTTCTTTCCCAAGTGTTTCAAATGGAGATCGTTTTACAGGACTTAATTTCATTTATACCAATGGTATTTATGAAGATCGTGAAAATGCACAGGATGCTGATGCAACAATTAAAAAATTAACTCAAATTATTGACAAGTTTGGAGACAAGAAAACTATTGGTGTTATTACTCTTAATATCACTATGGCCAACTATTTAGATAAGCATCTTAATAGATTTTTAAATAGTAATGAAAAATACAAGCCTTTCTTAAACCCTAAATCAAAAACAAAATTCTTTATTAAGAATATTGAAAATGTGCAAGGAGATGAAAGAGATATCATCTTACTTGTAATTGGATTTGGCCCAAATTCTGAAGGTAAAATTTCACATAATTTTGGAGCAATTAACCAAGATGCTGGATATAAACGTCTAAATGTAGCAGCATCACGTGCTAAAGAGGCCATGTTTATTGTTTCATCATTAAAATATAGTGATATTGATACAAACAAAAGCCCATCCCGTGGAGTTGCCTTCTTAAAAGACATACTTAAAAATGCTGAAGTTGGAGTGCAAAGTGTTGCCTCAAATAGTGCTATTACTCAGGCATTTAAGGCTCAATTAGCACAAGAATTAACTAATTTAGGTTATATTGTACATACTAATGTTGGAGCTAGTGATTTCAAAATTGATTTAGCTATTTATAGCAAAGAGAAAAACAAGTATGTACTTGGACTTGAATGCGATGGAACAACATTTGCTTCCTCACGTGTAGCTAAAGATCGTGATTATTTACGTAGCAATGTTTTACAAAGTCGTGGTTGAATCATTTATCGTATGTGATCAACTGATTGGTTCAAAAATAAAGACTTGGAAATGGAACAATTAACCAGCTTTATTCAAAAACATCTTTCTTCACTTGAACAAGTCAAACCACGCTTAAATGAAGTTTTAGAATCAGAAAACATCATTGAACAAGTTGCAAAAGTAGATTTTAGAAGTTGCTTTGAACCTTTAATTAGCCTAAAAGAAGTTAGAAGAAATACCCTAATCCGTGATAAGGCAATATATTTACAAGAACATATTAATGTAATTTCACTTAAAGAATTAAAAGTTTTAATTCAAAAAGTATATACAAACCCTAAAAATATCAATCTAGTATTAGACAACTATAGATTCAAAATTATTCAAGGATTCGCCTACAACACAGGGTTAAATAATCAAGAAATCAAGTTTAAAACTGCATACGATGATGATAAAAGAGAAATTGGATTCTTGCATCCTAAAGAATGAGAACACTTCTTAGCTAAAGCAAAAGAATTTAATAATGAAGTGAACTATGATGAGTTAGCCAAAATTGCTCTTGAGTTACTTGGCTACAAACGTCAAAGTGCAGTTACTTTACAACAAGTTATAGATATATTAAAGAACACTAATGAAAAAGGAGGCAAATAATGCCAGAATATCCTGAAGTCACAGTTGTAACAAATACTTTAAATTCCTTAACTAGTGGTCACAAAATAATAGCCATTGAGGTTTTAAAGGATAAATTAATTAAGAATGCTTCACAAGCCCAATTTATTGACTTCTTAAAAAACAAAACCATAAAAGAAATATGTAATTATGGGAAGTTTATTCTCTTTACATTTGATGATAATTCTCGTATGATTTCACACCTTAGAATGTCTGGAAAGTACTTTGTGTTAGATGTAAACAGCACAAACCCAATGATGCAAGAAACTCATAACTATATTTATTTCTATTTAGATAATAATACAGTTATGATTTATAATGATGCTCGTATGTTTGGTTCATTTGAAATTATTCCTTCCAACGATACTCGCAGCATTTATGAGATTAAAAATTTAGCCAAGTTACCTCACGAAGTGGATGTTGATGCTTTATGAAACAAATTACAACATAAAAATATCAGTATTAAAGCAGTATTGCTTGATCAATCCTTAGTTTTAGGAGTTGGTAACATTTATGCTGATGAAGCTTTATATCGAATTAAAATGTATCCAATGCTTAAGTGCAATAAAGTTTCAAAAACAAGACTAGCTCAATTATTACAAGCTGCTGGTGATATTATGAATGATTCAGTGGCCCATGGTGGTTCTTCAGTACATACTTATGTATCTGTTAACTCTAAAAGAGGAAGTTATCAGAATAAATTGAAAGTTTATGGAAAAGATGGACAACTTTGTTCCACATGTAGACATTCTTTAATAAAAAAAGTAAAATTAGATTATAAGCAAAATGGACGTGGCACAAGTTTTTGTCCAAATTGCCAAAAGGAAATTAATGGATAAAAAACTGCTTATAGTAGTTGATATGTTAAATGGTTTTGCTTATAAAGGAGCTTTAGCGAGCTCAAATATTGCTAAAATAATCCCAACAATTGCTAATATTGTTCAAGAATTCGATCATAATTTATTTGTTTGTGATCACCACTCAATAGAAGACTTAGAAATGAAACTTTACCCAATTCATTGTCTAGCCAATGATGTTGAATCTGAAATAGTGGCTCCACTAGTACCTTATGCGCAAGAAATTGTTTATAAGAACACTACTAATGCCTTCTGAGATATACCAGCAAAAATTTGGGATCTTTATGATGAATTTTATCTAGTAGGATGCTGCACTGACATTTGCATTCTCCAATTAGGTATAACCTTGAAAACATATTTAAATAAGATTCATTCAGATAAAAATGTTATTGTATATCAGGATGCACTTGCTACTTATGATAGTAAAGATCACAATGCTAAGCAGTACACTGAAATAGGCTTAAAAGCTTTAAAAAATGCAGGAGTAATTATAAAAACATGAGAACAGTAGATTTACATGGTTTAACTTCAGAACAAGCTATGATTGAAGTTGTTAAACATCTATATGATCTAAAAAGAAATAAAATTGATTCAGTACTATTTATTACTGGAAATGGTACAGGTACACTAAAAGCTGCTTTAGAAACTTTTTTAGTTAAAAACAAAATTAAATACAACCTTCAAAACGATGGAGCAGCTTACTATTTAGATTCAAGAGATTGCTTTTCTGGCTCAAATTCAAGCTTATATGATGAAGAAGATTTTGAAGATGAATTACTTGATGAAGATGATTTAGAAGATATTTTCACAGGCTACAAGTTCTAATTTTAATTAACACCCTTGTGGTGTTTTTTTATGAAAATGTGGAACAATTTTCAAATTTCCACATTCATGTCCTTTTTACATAACTTCACGATAATACATAATATAATTAAGAAAAGGAAGATAAGGAAAAGACATGAAAAAAGTTTGAAAATATTTAATATTAGGAGCAAATACAATTACTCCTATTTGTGCAACAGTATCATGTTACACAAATCATGAAAATTATAAAGGTGAAGTTAATAATAACCTATCTAAAATTAAAGGAATTGATGAATTAATTTGAGACAAGCCGAATAAAGATTTCAATTTAAATGGATTAAATGCTGCTGCAATTAAGCTTTTAAAGAACAACACTAACTCACCAGCAGCAAAGAAATATATTAAATCTTTAAATGATATAGTCAAGGTTATTAATCGTCATCCGAAAACTTATATCAAAAACATAATCAGTGAAGAAAATGAAGATATTATTAAAGATTCATGAGTTGCAATAAGTATGGTTAATAGCTATATCAAATATCTAAATAGTAATGAATGCAAGCTTGAATATCTTGGTAACATTAGTTCTGATGATAATTCTAATTCACGTTATGCTCCTACATGATCTGAAATGAAACTAGGTTCAATAGATCTTTATAGTGAGATTGGTCAAGCAAAATATTTTAACTCATTATTTAAACCAGTTGGTCAAGAAAAGAATATTAGTTTAGTTCAAGATGTTATTGATAAAAAAGACAAAATAAATTGAGATGAATATGCAAAGCAACATAAAGAATTAAACAGAAATAATCACAAATATGCGATGGATATACTTGATGGCGTAGACTTATCTGCTCTTTCAAAACACTGTAAACTGTTCCCTGCTAAACTTATGTCTTTATGAAATGTAGAAGACTTATCAATGCGTGATAATGTTGGTGGCTACAATGGAGATGAAAAACCACAAGGTCTTAATAGTGTATGAGATACAAAAATCGAATACATGACAAAAAAGCTTGATCCAGAATTTTATGCTCCATTATCATATGTAACAAAAGATGGTAAAAGAATTGATGCTATTACAGACTATAAAATTCAAGAAGTTGAATTCTCAAGAGGAAATAACCTTCTTGAATTATTAAAAATAAAAGACATTCCAACTCCAATTATTCAAGGACTTGAAAACATAAAGAATTCTATCCTTGTTCCGGATAATATCGATTATTTATATGGTCACATTAAATACAATAATTTCGATTCTGATATTACGAAAATAAAAAACGCTGATTTCAATAAAAAAGTAAAATTCTACAAAATTACAATTCCAGTTCATGTGACACAAGGTTCTCTAGTTCCTAGAGCCTATAAGCTTTATCATCAAGACAATAAGGTATTTATCAACTATCAACCAAGCAAGCGTGCAATTAATAATGAGATAGAATGATATGATAGTTTTGAGAGCTATTCTTATTATTTTAAGAAAACTTATGAAATGCAATTTGATAGATTTGCAAATGATAGATTTATATACCCATCTGAATATGCTGACAAATTATTCAAAGAAATGAAATCTGATAAACTTACAAGAGAAATTGAATATCAAGCTTCAGATAAAGTCTTAAATTCATTTGAATTTATTATTCCTTTATTAGAAAACGAACCAGAACCAGAAGTTATTTTCAATGCAATGGATTCTCAAATGCGTTTTGAATTACAATATGGTTACTCATATAAGATGGAAGAAGATTGAAGCAGAAGAAATATTCCAGGGCCATATGAATTCACTTTTCCATTAGCAAATACTTATGGTGATATAGATAAGCAAACATCAAACTTTGCTATTCTTCACAATACTACAATTCCTGAAATTGCAGCCTTATTAAAAGAAAAAGGGCTATAGTTTTTATCCTATGCAAATGCATAGGGTTTTTCTTTTAGTTCTAATTAAAAGCAATAAGAAAAATCCATCCAAAAGGATGAATTATTTCTTATCAATATTTTCTATTTCTTGTTTAGTCATATCTAATTTCTCAATCAGGTTTTGAGCTTGAGTAGTAGAAACTTTTGTATCTGTTTCTTTAATTTCAAAGTCTAGATCATTGTTGTCTAGAAAAGCCTTTTGTTTGCCAAACATTTGTCTTAATTTGTCCATAAATTTTTCATTTAATGTAAATGTAGCAGTTAAATAAGCTGCTGCACAAAGTAAGAAAACCAACACTGTGTCAAATGGAAAAACTAATCATTTGGTTTCAAAAACTTCTTTGTTATCTGGACCTTTAACACTGTGAGATTGTGGAATTCAAAATAGAGTTAAAACAATTCCAACAATAAAAATATAATTTGAAAAACGATAAATTGATAGCTTTTTGTTTCAAGCTAGAATAAATCCATATATCACCACACTCAAGCCATAAACCACTGACATAACTATTCTTGCTCAAAGAGGCAAGTGATAGTTTGAATCAGGTATAAAAACATTTCATGGGATGATAATACCACTAGTTAAGATTAGCAATAAGCTAAAGATAGTTAAATAAATATAAAATGATGTTGTATATCAATTTCTTTTAGCTGTTTTAGTGGCAGTTTTTTGTTTACCCACGAGAATCTCTCAATCTCATCATTTGTAAGATGAAGTCAGCTAATGGTAATGTCACAGTTTCTTCTTTTCCATATTCTCTATATGAGATAGTTTCACTTAGTCTTTCTTTTTCACCCAAAATAATTTGGTATTTAGATTTAGACATTTGAGCTTCACGAACTTTTTTACCTAATCTTTCATCTCTATCATCAATTTTTGATCTAAAGTCTGCATTAAATAAAATCTTGTTTACTTCTTGAGCATATTTAATGTCTTCTGCATTATTTGTAGCAGGAATAACTGTAAATTGTTTAGGTGCAAGTCAAAATGGTAAAACACCTTTAGTTTGTTCAAGTAAAATAGCAACAAAACGTTCATATGTTCCAATTAATCCACGGTGAATCATAACTGGACGTTCTTCTTCATTATTTTGGTTAGTGAAAGTAATTTGGAAACGTTCTGGTAGTAAAAAGTCAAGTTGTAAGGTAGAAACAGTAATTTCATGTCCTAAAGCTGTAAAGATTTGAATATCCATTTTTGGACCATAGAAGGCAGCTTCACCAATCTTTTCTTCATATTTAACACCTAATTCATTAAGTACTTCACGAAGTTGATTTTCTGCTTCATTTCACATGTGATCATCTTCATAGTATTTTTCTTTATTTTCAGGGTCTCTTAATGAAAGAGAAACATAAGAAATTTGAATTTTGAAGATTTCAAGAGTTTCTTTAATTAATTGGTACATTGATTTGAATTCTTCAGCGATTTGGTCTTTTCTAACAAATAAGTGCCCTTCTGTTAGTAACATACCTCTTACACGTTCAAGTCCTGTAAGTGCACCTGATTTTTCATATCTGTATAATTGTGATTGTTCTGAATATCTAATAGGTAAATCACGGTATGAACGTTTTTCTGTGTTGTAACATAAAATGTGGTGAGGACAAGTCATTGGACGTGGAATTAAACGTTCATTTTCAACTACAATAGGTCTAAACATATCGTCTTTGTAGTGGGCTAAGTGCCCTGAGATTTCATAAAGTTCTTCTTCACCAAAGTGAGGAGTTAAAACTTCAGTAAATCCATATTTTCTATCCATTTTAAGCACAAGATTTCTAATTTCATTGTGGATGTACATTCCATCTTCAAGTCAGAATGGTAATCCTTGACCACCTAATTTATTAAATGTAAAGAGTTTAAGTTCTTTTCCAATTTTTCTGTGATCTCTTTCTTTTCTATCTTTTAATAATTCTAAGTAAGCATCTAATTCTGCTTGGCTTTCTCATGAAGTACCATAAATTCTTGTTAATTGGATATTGTCGCTATTTCCTCTTCAGTATGCACCAGCTAATGATAAAAGTTTAAAGTATTTAATTTTCTTAGTATCTTCAACATGTCCACCTGCACATAAGTCAACAAAAACTGTTTCGTTGTTAAGTGGATCAACTAGAGCATAGAAAGTAACATTTTTTCCAGCTGCTACTAATTCATCATATAATTCTTGCTTATAGGGTTTATTAGTAAAATCATATTCATTAATTGAAACTTGTTTCATAACTAAATTACGTGAAGCAAGTTTTTTCATGTATTTTTCAATTTTAGCTAATTCTGTATCACTCAATGGTGTTTCGAATTCGAAGTCATAGTAAAATCCTTCATCTGTAGCAGGCCCAAATCCTAATTTAACATTTGGATAAAGTTTTTCAACTGCTGCACCAAGTAAATGGCTTGTTGTGTGATTTAAAAGTTTATTTGCTTTCATTGTATCTCCTTAAATTAGTGAAATTATAATACTTTTTTAATTTTCTATCTTACTAAAGTAAGATAAATGTCTTTAAAATATTTGTTTTTTTATATCTTATCACCAATTAGTTATCTGCATACAAAAAAAGCGAGCTAATGCTCGCAGATTAACGGGTTGATCATTTAAATGACTTAGCTGATAAGCCAAATAGAAGAACACTTCAAATGTAAGGTAGAATTAAGTTTATAATGTTTTCTGATTTTGAACCAATTTGAATTAAATCATCTTGACTAATAGCTTTATTACCCATAAGGATATAAGATTTTAAATCAGAGCTAAAATCAGGTCTCATTTTAATTCATTGAACAATTTGATTTGTACTATCATCTAAGTTACTTGCATTTAAGTTTTGAATTAGTTGTTGGAATTGACCTTCACGAGCTACTGATGCATTAGCACCTAGAGCAAGGTTTTGTAAGAATAAGACATTGTTATCATTTAAACCTTTACCACTGGCTAAAACATCATTTAGACTAGTATGAACAGTTTGATTAAGGACTGATTCAAATGGTACAACTAAAGGTTGAATAGTTTTTAGTGAGTTAACTGAGTAATAAGTTTTATTTACATCAAATATATTATATTTTTCAAATGCAACCGAATTAAATTCACTGGTTGCAATATTATGCATATGATGCAATAATTGATCAATTTCAGGTTTTATTTCATCGCCTTGTAGTAGTGGGAAACGTTTTAAAGCTTGGGTATATTTAGCAACTGATTCAAGGTATGACATGTAATCATTTAGTGCATAGATAGCTGGTGCATCTTTGGCAGCAAAATTTATTTCTTTTCCACTTATTTCAATAACAGGAGTTAAATAAGCACTTCCTTCAAATGCCATCTTATTTTGGGTAATTGATGATTTAAAAGGTGAAATATATGAGAATCATCACATTCCTTTAACTTCTGAGACAGCTACCATTGGAAACACTTGTCCAGTTAAAAACATTGAAATAATTAATAAAGTAGATCCCAATGCTTGAATCATTAAAATAGATTTGGATACTGAAACAATAAAGAGCCCAACAGCTAATGAAACTAACGTTAAAGTTAGTAATGAATATATCAGACCTCCAACTTCAATTTGTTGAAATATTTGTTTCAAGGAAGCTAAAGAAACATGATAATTCACTCCGCCAATTACTTTGCTATAGACTACTTTTCCTTCAGTAAAATAATCGGGCCCAAAAATTATAAAAGTGAAAAATAATGTTCACAATCCTGAAAGGAACATGATGATGAAATAATAGCTAGCCACATAGAGTAAAAATACTAAAGGCTTTATTTTAGTTGCACCTATTCTTTTTAATAATGTTGACTTCTTAAATTCAAAAATAGCAGTAGGTAGTGAAACACAAGCAATTGCCACCGGTCCAATTGTTAATGAAGATGAAGCAATCATTGGATAATTAAAAATTAAACCACAAACAACAATGAAAATAATCGGATAACCAAATGCGAAAAATGGCCCTACAAAGGCTTTTCAAAAGTGAATGTTAATTAATGAGAAAATACCATTAAATGTATTTTCTGATTGTGATTTTATTCTTTTACTTTTCATATTTATCCTATGTATTTATCTAAACATTTGGCAACTGAACCAAATTCAGCTATTGTTTCTTCTTTTAACGCATCATAAATGATTTTTCCCTTATGCATAATCACAATTCGATCAGCAATTATTTCAACTTCATTAACATCATGCGAAATTAATAAAATTGAAGATTCATTTGCGATTGCAAACTTCTTAATAAAATGAATTAAGCGAGATTTGATTTTTATATCTAGCCCAGTGCTTAATTCATCCAAAATAATTAATTTTGGACAGTGGATAATAGCAAGTAAGGCATTTAATCTTTGTTGCTGACCACCAGAAAGAGCTGATGCTTTATTAAAAATAAATTCATCAATTCCGAATATTTTTATCAAGTTTTCAATGTCAGCTTCTTCTAGTGCTGATCCATAAATTTTCTTCATTGAAACAATAACATCTTTAACTGTTAACCCTTGTGGGTAGGAAGAATCTTGAAATTGGATTCCAATGAGGGCATTATTAATTTTACTAGTTTCTTGCATGTTATAAATAATTTGACCACTAGTTGGATTTGAAATTCCAACTATCATTTCAACAGTTGTTGTTTTTCCAGCACCATTAGAACCAAGTAAAGCTACATTTTGACCCTGATATAAGGTTAAATTCATATCATTAACAGCATAAAATTTCTTATTATGGCGTAATGAAAATTCTTTACTGACGTTTTGTATTGTAATGAGTTTTGGTAAATTGAATTCCCGAGTTTTAGCAGGTTGATAGAGTTCAACTTTTTGTGATTGTTTTTCTAAGTCAGCTAAAAAATCTCGAGATATTTCTTGTACTTTTGCTATCTTATTATTCATTTTATTTCCTTTATCTATTAAATTATAAATTTATTTTCTATATTAGGCAAAAGAATGTAAAATATGGAACTTTTTTGTTCCACATTACTTTTAACCCTAGCTAGTAGCCTTTTTAGTAATTTAAGTTATAAAAAAGCTACCTAGCAATAGCTGGTAACATTATAAATTATTTAAAATTATCTTTCATCAGTTCATTCAAATTGGAATCCGTAGATACTTACAGTATCCCCGATTTCAATTCCCATACGAACTAGTTCATCTCATACACCCATTTTTTTCAAGATGTTGTTAAATCTTACTAAGTTGTCAAAAGTGTTAATTGGTATACGGTTGTAAAGCTCTTCAACCTTTTTACCTTCGATTTCAAAGTATCCTTTGTATGGGTTCTTAATTACATAGTCAGGTTCATATTCAATAACTGTTTCTTCTTCTTGCTCTTCTTCGATAGTTTCATAATTATGTTTAGTAATCATGTCTCATAATTTAGCTTTAACTTCATCTAAATTTTCACGGAAGATTGCCGAAATTGTTACTACTTCAATATTTGGATATTTAGCCTTAAATGCCTTAAGGTGAGCATCAAAAGCTTCTAAATCAGATTTATTCGCAATTACTAATTGAGGTTTATTTTCAAGTTTTAAATTGTATGATTTGAGTTCATTATTAATGATTTCAAAATCTTGAATTGGATCTTTTTCCTCTGAACCAAAATCAATAATGTGAGCAATAACTCTACAACGTTCAATATGTTTAAGGAATTGAATTCCAAGTCCTTTTCCAAGTGCTGCGCCTTGAATTAAACCAGGTAAGTCAGCTACAGTAAAGGAATCATCATGAAATTGCACCATTCCAAGTTGTGGTACTAAAGTGGTGAATTCATAATCAGCAACTTTAGCTTTTGCATTAGAAATAGCATTTAAAAATGTTGATTTACCAGCTGATGGTTTACCAACCACTCCAACATCACTAAGAATTTTTAACACAATGTGAGCTTCAAACTTTTCTCCAGGCATTCCATTTTCACTAATTCTTGGTGCAGTATTTTTAGCAGTCTTAAATTTAGTATTTCCTCTACCACCTTTACCACCTTTAGCAATTAAGTATGGAGTGTTTGCTTCAATAATGTCAGCAACCAACTTTTTACCATTGTAAACTAATGTTCCAACTGGTACCTTGATAAAAGTATCTTCAGCATTAGCACCATAGAGATTTTTAGGTCCACCTTTGATACCATCTTTTGCAACAATGTGTTTGTTTTTATAAAAGGCTAGAAGTGTATTTTTACCACTGTCCCCAACGAAGTAGACATTACCTCCACGTCCACCATCTCCTCCATCAGGACCACCTTTATCAACATGGGCTTCTCTACGGAATGAGACCATTCCATCTCCACCACGTCCGGCTTGAATGTTTACATAAACTTCATCGATAAATTTAGCCATATTTCCCTCCTTAGGTTAATTTATTTTATTATTTTCTTCCTAATTGCTTATATTATATAAGGTTTTGGCAAGATTATAAAAACAGCAATAAAATCTGCTGTTTTTATTCATTGATTTTATTAGATATAGTCGTTTATTCCAACAAAAGTTTGTTCATCTGGATGGTTGATGTCTCAATATCCAGTTTCAATTCTTTTGGCTCTAACTTTTTGACGATGTAATTCGAGTTTAGATCAAATTCATGAACAAATGTAAATTGATGAATATACCCCAATGCTAATTCCAAATAACATAACAATGTTAAATGAGAAATCAGTAGCGTTGTGGAAGCATAGTAAGACAAGAATAGCTAAAATAGTTGTTCCTGAAGTATATAAACTTCTCTTTAAGGTTTCAGCAATTGAACTGTTTACAATTTTAGTAATATCTTCTTTTCCTAAAATTTGGTTAACATATTGTGTTTTAATTGTTTCTCTAATTTTGTCAAATGTAACTACAGTATCATTAATACTTAATCCTAGGATTGAAAGCATTGCAGCTACAATAATAGTTGAGACTTGTAATCTGGTAATCACAATAAAGGCCATAACCATTAAGAAATCATGTAGCAGACCAATAATAGCTGCAATTGAGTAAGTTCAGCTCATTCTAAATAGTAAGTAAAGCACAATTCCAACAAAGGCAATTGCAGTAGCAATTACTGCATTAAGCACTAATTTTTGGGCTTCAGTAGATGAAATAGAGTAATCTATTATCTTAAGAGCTGAGTCTTGAGCTAGGATTAATTCCTTAATCTTTTGTAATTCAGTTAGTGAAAATTCTTGAGCAGTTTTAATTGAAATTGCTCAGTTATCACTAGTTGAGCTGACTTTATTTAGCGAAATAATTGAGTCTACATTATGAATGTTGAGAGCTTGACTATTGTTTAATAAAGCTTGTTGAATAGCTTGAGCTTGAGTTTGGGTTAATTGCCCACCAATATCAGAAGTAATAGTAATATTAGTTCCACCTGAGAATTCTAATGAACGATTAAATCCTGCTCAAATATCTTTATGTGCTCCTGATATAGATGCAAATACTATAATTCCAGCTAACATAAAGATCAATGATCCTAAAGCGAATCATTTTGATTGTTTAAGGTAGTTGTTATTTTCGACAGCAACACCAAGTTTAGTTTTATTATTAATGTATCTTTTTCTAATACCTAGTAAGTAAAGCTTATCATCTAACAATCCTGAGTTTACTAGCATAGTTGCTAAAAATCTAGAAAATAATAGCATAACTAATAAGGTAAATAGAATAGAGAGTACTAAAGTAACTGAGAATCCTCTCACTTCCTTAGTTCCGAAGTAAAAGAGGATAAATCCAACAATAATAGTTGTCACATTGGCATCTAGAATTGAAGAAAGCGATAATTTATTAGCATTTCTAAAGGATTTTTTCAAGGAATCCCCAGTGTAGACTTGACGTTTTAATCTTTCATAAGTAATAACATTAGCGTCTACACTAATTCCGATTCCAATAATTAAAGCAGCAATTGTTGCAGGTGAGTATTCACCACGAAGCACTGTAAATAGTAATAATGTTAAGAATATATATAGTGCAATTGAAATTGTACTTAAGGCACCTAATAATCCATAGTTAACCATCATGAAAATTGAAATTAAACTAAAGATTACAAGTCCAGCATACATTGCATAATTAAATGCATTTGAATTTAAGTTTGGATTTAAGTAAATGTTTGAAAGAACATTTAGCTCATAGTCACTAAGACCAAAGTTAATTTTTCCAGCTAATTCACCAGCTTCTTGTGGTGTAAAGTTTCCTGAAATTTGTACATCTGCAGTGTTTAATGGTCCATTAACACTAGCATCAGAAATTAAGTACTCTTTAGCATTAAATTCATGTTCTTTTAAAATGTTTGGCACTCTTTGAGGTTGCCCATTAATCCCCATAATCACACTGTATGGTTGGTTATTAACGTGAATAAAGTTTCATAAGTTGTGTCCTGAAGCTTCTCAATCACTTGGATATTTATCTTGAGCTAACTTCAGTAGCTTCTCAATGTTTAATCACATTAGCATTCTGTGATCTTGTAACTGAGAAACATATTCAGTTGCTTTTGTTCATTGGAAAATGGCATCTTTATCAGCTAGTTTTAGGTTAACTGAAGTTTTACCATTTTGGGTATTTGAAGAAACAGCTGCTGAATTTTGCTTGAATGGGGGAATCCAGTTGGCTGGAGTTCCACCATTGGCATCAAGAGAGTTGATGGGATTTCCTATTTTGAAAACGCCATCATAAAACAATGGTTGTAAGTCAGCGTTAGTTATGGTTAAAATAGGTTTATCAACGATTTCTTTTTCGAATTCAATACGCTGTGAATCAGTTATAGCTCCACTCTTAGTGATTCTAATTTTTCCTTCACCTTCTGAGGATACTGTTATACCATTAAGTCCAGTACCACCAGTTAAACGTTCAAATAAAGATCTATTAACTTGTTCAGTTAATTGTTTATCAGCATTCTGCCCATCTTTCTTAACTTGAACAAGTACTTCAATTCCTCCACCATACTCAATTGACTTATTAACATTTTTATTTATGTAGAATACACTACCAAAAACAATTGCTAATATTGCTGAGACTATAGTGATGAAACTGATTATCAATCTCTTAAAATTATTTAATTTTAAAAATTTGTTTCATCTCTTTTTCATAACTAGTATATATTTTAGCAAAAAAACTCTATATTCATAATGAATATAGCTGCTAAGGGCCATATTTTACCTTTAGTTCCCTATTTGTAGTGATATAAGTTAAAAAGTTTTCTTTTTAAAAAGTTTTATAGCTTAGACATTTGTTTGTTTTATAATTAGCAAAAAATACTTTTATTTCTGTATGATAGGTTTAAAAAATAAATTAGTAGACTATAGCTTCCTGTTATATTTTGGATGCTAAATCTAGAATTTGTTACAATTGAAGTATTGCAAGGAGAAATATGATAAAAACAGTAGCAATTGTTTCACTTTCAAGTGGAGCACTAGGAGAACAATTTGTTAAACATGAACTAGATTTAGGACTCAAACGTCTAAGCCAAATGGGACTTAAAGTTAAAATTATGCCAAATGCCTTAAAAGGAATCCAATATTTAAAAGCACATCCAGAAGCACGTGGCCAAGATTTAATAAGTGCTTTTAATGACTCTGAAGTTGATCTTATTTTATGTGCGATTGGAGGATTTGATACTTATTTATTAACTCCATATTTAATGGAGCAAAATAGATTAGCAAATAGTTTAAAACCTAAAGCCTTTTTAGGTTTCTCTGATACCACAGTAAATCACTTTTTACTCAATAAGCTAGGGCTAAAAACATTTTATGGGCAAGCTTTTCTTACTGACATTTGTGAGTTAGATACCAATATGTTGCCTTATACAAAACATTATTTTGATCAATTAGTTACTTTAAACACAATTAGCGAAATTACGCCTGCTAAAACTTGATACAAAGAAAGAACTGATTTTGGGCCTGCAGCACTTAATACTAGTCGTGAAAGTTTTCCTAATGTTAAAGGATTTGAATTATTACAAGGTAAGGGACAATTTGAAGGCGAAATTCTTGGTGGATGCATTGAATCTATTTATAGTAACTTTTTAGATCCTCAATCACCCGCATATGAAATAACTTCAAAATATCAAATCTTTCCTTCTTTAGACAAATGAGAAAATAAGATTTTGCTACTAGAAACTGCTGAAACTAAATCATCACCTGAACATTATTTAACTATGTTACAGGCTTTAAAGTCATATGGAGTATTTGATAAAGTTAGTGGAATTCTTATTGGTAAACCTCAAGATGAAGCTTACTATGAAGAGTACAAAACCATTATTAAAAATGTTGTGCCAAATCATATTCCTGTTTTATATAATGTCAATATCGGACATGCAGCTCCAAGATGCATTATTCCATTTGGAATTAATGCAAAGGTTGATGCTAACAACCAAATTATTAAGTTTGAAAAATAATAAAAAAACTTAAATATCTACTATATAAGGCTTAAAAAAATAAATATTTAAATAAAAATTCAACATTTTATTGTATTATATATACATAAATTAAATTGTTAAAGAAAGGAGTTGCTGGTTCAGCAACTCTTTATCATTTACATAGGAGGAAAAATGTTTAATGAAAACAAATTAAAAGAACAGTTTCCTAAAATTTTATACGCAAGTATAACAAGTGATCCAGTGTTTGGAAAAACACTTTCTATCACAGTAGATTCTACAAATTTAGATGAAGTTGAAAAGATTTCAAGAGAAATTTCAACTTACTTAGAATCACAAAGCTGGTTCACAGATGATTTTGCTTTAGAAGTGCTTTCTAAAGGAACAGACCTATCTGTAACATTTGATAACATTCATGAATTTATTGATAAATATTTAGACATTAAATTAATTAAACCATTTGATGGATTAACTGAATTAATTGCTAAATTACTTTCAATTGAAAATGATCATATTCTAGTTGAGTGAAATCAAAAAGGCAGAATCAGAAAAATCAAGATTGAAAAAGCTAATATATCTGAAATTAGCGAATATATAAAATTTTAAGAGGACATTATGGCTACTAAAAAAACAACCCCAGAAGTTAACAATTCTGAAGAATTTCAATTATTTAGATTAATTGAAGAAGTTGCTACACACAATGATTTCTTATTTGATGACATCATGGAAATCTTTCGTCAAGCTACTGAAAGAGCCTTTGTTAAAAACATTGACAAAGGTGCTGAAATTGTACTTGAAGCAGATCGTGAAAATAAATTAGTTAGAATGTATAACATAAATGGTGAAGTAGTTGAAGATGATTTTGAATTCAATGAAGAAACACCTGAAGAAAAACTAATTTGTATTCCTTTATCACAAGCTCAAGTATTTAACCCGGAAGTTCAAATAGGTGATATGGTGAGAATACCATTTACCTTTGCAGACTTACCAAACAAAATTAATGTTGCAATCTTAAATGATTACAAACAAGAATTCAAAGCAATGGAAAAAACCAAAATTATTGCTAAATACTCTCAATTACTAGGCAAAAGAGTTGATGCTAAAGTTTTAACAAGAAATAAAAATGGTTCATACAATGTTTCATTTGAAGATCAAGTTACAGCCTTTTTACCACAAAACAAAGTTAATGAAAAACTTAACTTACAACCAGGTAAATTTATTCCTGTATATATTGATGCAATTAATGAAGATTCAAAATTAAGCATTGTACAAGTATCTACAACTTCAAATACTGAATTATTTGACTTACTATTTAATGAAATCCCTGAAATTCAAAATGGTGACTTACAGGTAGTTGCAATTGAAAGATCAGCTGGATTAAGATCTAAAGTTGCATTAAGAAAGAATCCAGATAAAAAACTTGACTTCGATACAATTGGTACAGTTTTAGGTGAATATTCTGTAAGAATTAATGCTATTTCTGACTTACTAGGTGGAGAAAAAATTGACTTAATTAATTATTCTGACGATATGTTAGAGTACATTAAAAATGCTTTATTACCTGCTAAAGTGTTAGATGTTATTGCTAGAAAAGAAGAAGATATAGTTAAGTATTATGCAATTGCTCGTGATGCTGAAATTAATATTGCTATAGGTAAAAAAGGTATCAACATTGATTTAGCTTCTAAATTAACTAATGCTAAAATCACAGTTATTAAAGCTAGTGATGCAATCGAAAGAGGATTTGAATTTAAGAAAGCTGAACAATTTGATACTCACTACTTCAAAACTACAGAAAGAAACAAAAATTCAAAAGCAGCTAAAATGCTTAATAACCTTGATTCATTTATTGATACAGATACCTTATTTAGTGATTTCAACCATAGCTTAGATGAATTTGGAAATGAAGTTGCTCCTGAACCTACTCCAACAGCTAAAGCAGTGAAAAAAGTTGCAGCTAAAAGACATGCAATCAACATGCACGACCTTGATACTTTATTCGATGAAGAAGCTATTAAAATTGAAGATGAATTTGATAACCTTGACAGTTATGATTTCATTAGTGAAATTGAAAAATATGATATTGAATACAGTGATGAAAATTTAGATGAATTAGATGAAGCAAAGGCAGAAGTTTCTGAAGAAGAAACAAATGCTAAAACTCAAAAAGTACTAAACGAATTTAAAAATTCTAAAGTACAACTTAAAGATTTTAAAGTTGATGATGATCTAGCATCTTATGGATTAGCTGATTCATTAGATGTTTCAGAACTAGTTGATGATGACTGAGAATAAAAATTACACTCGCAAGTGTATTGCGACTAATGCTATTACACCAATTGATAAATTAGTAAGATTTAGCTTTAATAAAGAAACTAATCTAGTTGAATTGGATTTAGATCATAACAAACTAAAAAGAGGGGCTTATTTCATCCCTACACAAGAAAATTGAAATTACATAAAGAAAACCAAAGCTCTAAATCGTGTTTTTCGGGCAAATATAAGTCCTGAAGTTTACATAGAAATAGAGGAACAATTGAAGGAGGTGCTTTATGGCAAAGAAAAATAATAGAATTTCTAACATAAATGAAATTAAAGAACAGTTATCAAACACAAAAACAGAATTAAAAGATGGTGTATTTATCTTTACTGAAAAAATGACAATTGCTGATTTCGCTGAAAAAATCAATGTTTCTGCTAATGAAATCATCAAGACAATGTTCATGCAAGGAAAGATGTGCAATGTTAATACGATTCTAGACGAAGAACAAATTGCTGAAATTTGTTTAGATTACGGATACGACTTCCAAAAAGAAACTAATATTGATGGATCTAACTTCTTAGATGAAGTTAACTTCACTGATGATGAACAAGATTTAGTGCGTAGATCACCTATCATTACTGTTATGGGACATGTTGACCATGGTAAAACTACTTTAATTGATAAAATTAGACACTCTAATGTTGTAGCTACTGAAAGTAGTGGAATTACGCAACATACTGGTGCTTACCAAATTGATTATAAAGGGAACAAAATTACATTCCTTGATACTCCAGGCCATGAGGCGTTTACACAAATGCGTGCACGTGGTGCTAAAGTAACTGATATTGTTATTTTAGTAGTTGCAGCTGATGATGGTGTTATGCCTCAAACTAAAGAAGCTATTGAACACTCTAAAGCAGCAGGTGTTCCAATGATTGTTTTTGTTAACAAGATGGATAAACCTAATAAAGACTTAGATAGAATTAAAGGCGAGCTTGCTGAAAATGATGTTCTAATCGAAGAATATGGTGGAGATACTCAAATTGTTTATGGTTCAGCTATGAAAGGCGAAGGACTTAATGAACTATTTGATGCAATTATGTTACTTGCTGATATTTTAGATCTAAAAGCTAACCCAAATAGATACCCAATTGGTACAGTTATTGAATCTCGTATTGATAAAGGGATTGGGTCAGTTTCAACAATTATTGTTGAAAATGGTACCTTATATAAAGGCGATTTCTTAGTTGCTGGTTCTCGTTATGGAAGAGTGAGAATGATTTTTGACTCTAATGGTGTAGCTATTGATAAAGTTGCTCCAGGTGCTCCTGGTATTATTTCTGGTCTTAACTATGTACCAGATGCCGGAGATCGTTTCATTGGATTTAATGATGAAAAGTTTGCCAAAAAGTTAGCTCAAGAAAAAGCTAATGCAGATAAAATGGATTTACTTTACTCACAAAGCAATGTTGAAGAAAACATTGATGGTAAAAAAGCTATCAATGTGATTGTAAAATCTGATGTTTATGGGACTTCACAAGCTATCAAAGATCAAATTAACTTACTTGAAAATGATGAAGCAATCATTAAAGTTATTTCAGCCGGTGCTGGTAATGTTAATGAAACAGACTTGCTACTAGCTAAAGCATCAAATGCTACAATTTTCTGTTTTAACTTGAAAGTTTCACCTAACATCAAGCAAAATGCAGCCAGCGCAGGGGTTTCACTAATTGTACATAATGTTATTTATAAAATTATTGAAGACTGTCAAACAATGCTAGATGGAGAAAAAGCTCCAGTTTATGAAGAACAAAAAATTGGTGAAGCACATATTATTAAAGTATTCTTCTATTCAAAAGTCGGAAAAATTGCTGGATGTATGTGTGATTCAGGTTCTGTAAAAGCAAACTGTAAAGTTAAAGTACTTAGAGCTGGAAAAACAATTTTTGAAGGTGTTATTGATTCACTTAAACGTGATAAAAATGATACTAAAGAAGTTGTTAAAGGTAAAGACTTCGGTACACACATTAAGGGATTTAATGATATTGCTGAAGATGATATTTTAGAATTCTACGAAGACGTAAGGGTAAATTAAAACTATGGATTTACAAAAATTTATTAATAACGTTCCAGACTTTCCAAAACCAGGGATTATCTTTAAAGATATAGCTCCCCTTCTTAATAATCCGGAAGCATTTAACTATGTTATAGATGAAATGAGTCAGTATGTGGTAAATGCTGATATTATTGTAGCTCCAGATGCCAGAGGTTTTATCTTTGGTACTCCTGTAGCATACAAAACGAAGAAGCCATTTGTGATGGTAAGAAAAAAAGGTAAATTACCAGGGCAAGTTATTGAGCAAAATTATGATCTTGAGTATGGCAATAATACTCTTGAAATTCAAGCACAAGTACTTAAACCTGGATTAAAAGCAGTTATTATTGATGATATTTTAGCTACAGGTGGAACTACTAAAGCAATAATTGATTTATTACGTAATCAAGGCATTGAAGTGACTGACATAGTCGTTCTTGCTGAAATTCCTGAGTTAAATGCAGCTAAACTTCTTGGAGACGTTAAAATACATTCTATAATGTAAAAACTATCAGCCAGTGGCTGATTTTTTTATCCCTTTTTTAGCAGAAAAAATCCCATAGGGATTACCTATGAGATTTAAAAGTATTATTTTCTTTTAAGTAGGATAGCAAGCATACCTGCGATTCATGTTACTGCTGATACTGCAACAGCAATTGGTCATCATCCTCATGGTTTCTTACTATTGAAATCTTGATTTAATAAATCTTGGATAGCCGGTGAAGCTAATTGGTATTCTGAAGAATTCTTCATAGCTTCTACTGTAGCTAAATTGTCTTTAGTAATTGCTTTATTATCAGCGTTATTTAAGATTCCAATGTAATCGTCTTCTTGAATTAAAGCAGCTAATTTAGCATTATTCTTATCAACCTTGTTAAGTAGTTGAATAGCTTGGGCTAATTCTTCACTATTACGTGTATCAAGAGCTTGAATTAATTGTTTAATTCCATTTACGTGGTCTTTAACATTGTCTTTAGCTGCATTTAGAGCTTGATCAAATTCTGGGTAAGCTGCAAATGATACTTGAGGTAATGCATTAAGGCCATTATTAATTAAGTCAATTTGATTTTTGAATGTCTTATCTGCATTTTTACTATTTAAAGCAGTTTTTAGAGCTTGATCAGCAACTAAGATAGTAGCTGCACCTTGCATCATTTCAGTTAATTCTTTAACAATTTCAGGTTTTGCTGTTTGGAGTATTTCTCCTAATAAGGCAGCATTTTCTGGATGTGCCTTCTTAGCATTTAATGAATCAGTTAAGTTGGCAACAAATTTAGCAATGTTTGCTTTAAGGTTATTGTTTGTTGCAATTTGATCATCTAGACTCTTAATTGCATCTTTATAAGTTGCAGCCTTATTAAATGCATCTAGGTTACTATTTGCGACAACATCACTTGTGTAATCAGAATTATTGTTAATTACATCTTGAGCTTGAGTAATGCGTGCATTATCCTTCATAAAGACTTGAGGTGAGAACTGGTTAACTTGATCATTTAGACTGCTTAATTGATCAACTAATTGTTTCAACTTAGCGTTTCCTTCTTGCATATATGCAGCATGATCATTGAAGTATTTGTCACTTAAGTCTTTAATTTGGGTTTGCAATTCAGCAACTTGAGTTTGAATTGCTTTTGGTGAGTTGTATAGCTTATTATTATTTACTTGTAAGTTGTTTGATAAAGTATTAGCTTGGTTATTTAGTTTATTAAATTCTTCTTCCATTGCTTTAGCTTGACCTTTTCCTTGTCCAAGTAAGTCAAGAGCAGTAATTAAATCACTGTTTAATTGGTCAATTTGAGTAGGTAAGTTATCTAAGTAAACTTCACCAGTTTCAGGAGTTACTTCGCCTACTTTAGCAATTGTATCCTTAACAAATTGTTGTTTATCTTTAGGTACAAAGAAGGATTCATATGGTAAGTTAGTTCCTGATTTGTAAGCTTCATCAACTTTAGTATAAGTATCTTTTAATGTAGCCATAGCTTTGTCTAAGTCTTGAGCTTGTTTTAGATTATTAGCTACTTGGTTAGCATCTTGGGCTTGTGCAATAGCATTAGCTAATGCGCTAGCTTGAGCATTATTCAAGTTGTTTAATCCAGCTAAGGTATTTAATGCATTTCCTTTAGCATTGTTTAATAATTGTTTTGCAAGTTGGTTAGCAATTTCTTGTGTACTTGCTTGAGGGTTATTACTTACAGCTTGTGATTGATCAACAATACTTGGCACTAATGTAGCATACTTATCATTAATTGTTGGAGCAGCTGCAATAGCTTTATCAAGTTCATTTGTTGCATATTTATGTTGTAAGTTTTCTAAAGCATTTTCAATAGCAACTACACCACTATCTTTAGTAATTGTTTGAGCTTGAGCCAATTGTTCTTTTAATGGAGCAGAGACTTGATCTTGTGGCATTGCTGCAATCTTATCTCTTAATTCTTCAAGAGTCTTGAAGACATTTTCAATTGTCTTCTTAGCATTTGATACAGCATTATCAAGAGCAACAGCAGCTGTATTATATCCAGCTTCAGTATCTTTTTTATTAGCTGCAGCAACTGCTGTAGGGATATCTTTGTTAGTTAATGTATTAACAATTCTATCTCTTAAAGCACTGTGGTGTTCTTTGTTTCCTTCTTGTAATTCTTTAACAAAGTCATTAGCATTATTGATTGCTTGGTATAGTTTAGCTTTGTTAGTTTCATCTGCAAGTTTATCACTAGCAGCTTTAAGTTCTTCTTTAGTTAAGTCTTTATTATTTAAAACTTCTTTGGCTTTTGTAATAGCAGCATCAAGTTGGCTTGATTTTGGAGCTAATTCAGCTTTGGCAATCATGTTAGCTAATTCATTTCTTGTTATGAATGAATACAATTGATCAGCTAGGTTGTCATATGTTGCTTTAGGTGTATTTACATTTGTATGGTCATATGCAAGGATATCTTGAGCTGAAGCAACTAATTCATCAAATTGAGATTTTAATTCTGCTGGCATTTGTTCTGAAATATTTTCTTTAACAGCAGCATCATAAGCTAATGCTAACTTGTCTTTTAATAATTGGTGATTTATTTTAACTAATATTTCATCATCACTTGCCTTGCTATTTGAACTATTCAATTCTTTTTTAGCCAAGTCTAGAATTTGTTTAAATGATGTTGAAGCTTTTAATTCTTGAGGTAAAGCTTCTTTAAATTTAGCAAATTTGTCTAGGGCAGCTAAATGTTGTACTTCACGAGCAGCAACAACACCTTCATATACATTAGCATTCTTATCTACTGCTTTTTTAGCAGCATTTGTAGCTTTGTCTTTATCTGTAGCAACTACAAAGTTTGCAATATTAGCATCTGAAACAATAGCGTTGTTGTTTGCAACAGCAGTTTCAATTGTCTTTGTAGCATCTTCTTTAGCTTTTGTAATAGCAGCTAAAGCATTTGCGACTTCATCCGCATTTAAGGTTGTAGCTTCAAGTGCTACTCTAGCAGCTTCTTTGGCAGCTTCTAATGCTTTCTTGTTATCTTCAAAGTTCTTTGTTTCTTTGCTAAATGAGCTTAAAGCAGCTTCATTAATGTTGCTTGGTTTTGTAAATTGGTTAATTAAAGCATCTAGGTCTTCTTTAGCTGTTTGCAAGTTGACTTTAGCTTCATCTAGTTTTTTAGCTTCTTGAACTTTAGCATCTAATTGTGCTTTGTTTTGAGCTTGATTTAAAGTATCTTTAGCAGCTGATTTTTGGTTTGAGCTTAAATTATTTAATGCATCAATTTCCTCTTTAGCAGCTTGTTTATTGTTATCACCATTTAAAGCTTGTTTAGCTGTATTAATCTTGCTATTTAAGGTTTCAATTGCAGCCTTATCTAAAGCAGCAGCTGCTTGGTTCATGATATTGTTTTTATCTGAAACAACTTTATCAAGTTCTTTTTTCTTATCAACATCAGCTAATTTGTAGTTGTCAGTAGCTTTTACTGTTTCAATTGAAGCTAAATTGTCTTTTAATTGACCAATAGCTTTATCTAATTCTTTAGCTTTGGTTAATGCACTATTTACAGCTTCTGTGCTTTCAGCAGCTTTAACTTCATTGATTAAAGCTTGTTTTTGAGTAGAAGATAAGTTTGGTAACTTATTAATTTGATCAATAGCATCATTTTGAGCACCTTTTAGTGCATCAACATTAGCTTTAATCTTATTAAGTACTTCAGCTAATTTAGCAGCAGCTTTATTTACTTCAACAACATCTGCTCCTTGTTTTAACTTATTATCTTCTAAGAATTCGTTAGCTTTTTCTTTAGCATCGCTAGCTTCTTTAGCTATAGCTGTATCTAGTGTACTTCCAGCATTTTGTAATGCTGTATTTACTTTATCAAGGTTATCTACTAAGGCTTTAGCAGCTTCTTGAGCTGTTTTGGCAGCATCTTTTGCTTCATTTACAGCAGCAATTGTTTGAGCTTTATCAACAGTATCTTTAAATGCATTTGCAGCTTGAGGTGATAATTGGCTTGCACCAGCTATTACACCATTAGCTTCTGCTTTAGCAGCATCTAGACGATTTTGACCATCTAGTGCAGCATTTGCATCATTTGTCTTAGTTGTATCTTCTTTTAAAGCTTTAACTAAGTTATCTAGTTTTTCAACTGTATCTAAATCTTTTGTTGTAGTTGCATTTCTAAGATCATCTTCTAATTTATTTGCATTTGTATCAAATGGATTCTTAGTTGCATCACTAGCTTCTGTGTATTTAGGTGTAGCTTTTGCTTCTGTAGCAGCTTCTTGAGCTTCTTTAGCTTTTGCAATAGCTTGGTCTAATTCAGTAGCTTTATTTGCAATTGCATTTGCAGCTTCTGGGCTAGCAGCATTGTCAATAGCAGACTTAATAGCATCTTTTTGTTCGTTGCTTAAGTTATTTAAGTTTTGGACTTTATCTTGTGCGTCTTTCTTAGCATCAGCTAATTTGCTTTCACCATTTAGATCACCTTGAGCTTTAGTTAATTTTTCGCTTAATTCTTTAATTTGATCTTTATCTTTATCTGCAAGTCCTTTAGCTAATTCAACTTCAGCATCTTTTAGTTCGTCATCAAAAGCTTTTTGTTTATTTTCATCAGCATATTTGTATTTATCTGAATTTTTATCAAGATCTTTAGCTGACTTAATAGCATCTTTAAAGTCTTTTGTAACTTTATCTAATTCTTTAGCCTTATCAACAACTTCTTTAATTCCTTCGTTTGTTACAGCAGAAGAAACTTGGTGTTTTAAGGCTTCTTTTTGTTGAGAAGTTAAGTTTTCTAACTTATCAATTTCATCTTTAGCAGCTTTTTGAGCTTTTAAGATTTCGTCAGCTTGTCCTGATGCTTGAATAATAGCTTGAGACAATTGTTCTTTAGCATTATTAATTTCAAGAACTTCTGTAGGAGCTTTAAGTTTATCGCCTTGTGTTGTCAATAAATCTTTAGCTGTTTTTAAAGCGTTTTGTAAAGCTTGTTTCTTATCTTCAGGAACCACATTGTAATCTGGCTTATTAATAAGTTCATCTGCTTTAGCTATTTTTTGAATTAAGTCTTTTGTAGCATCATTTGTATTCTTAGCATTTTCAACAACTGATTCAATATCTTTTGTTGAAGTTTTATCTGCTAATTGGTTTTTAAAGCTTTCTTTAACTGGAGTATCAATATTTTCTAATGCATCAATAACTGATTTGGCAGCACGTCTAGCAGCATCAAGGTTGACATCACCATCTAAAGCTTCAGATGCTCTTATTAATTTATCTGAATTAATTTGAAGACCATTAATATCTGTTAAAACTTTTTCTAGGTCTATTTCTGACTTAGCTTTATTGATAATATTTTCTAATTCCTTAGCAGCTTGATTAAGAGTTTCTTGTTTACTTTCTGTGGCTTCTTTATAAATTGGCTTTTCTTTTATAGACTTAACAGTGTCTAAAGTTTTCTTAGCTGAATCAATAGCATCATCTAAGTTTGATTCCTTAGTTGCAATAGCTTTTGCAGACTCAACTGTTTTTGCTTTATTTACTGCTTCTTTAGCAGCTTCTTTTGCACTATTTTCTATGTTTGTTAAGGCATCAATAGCTTTTATAGCATCCTCTTTAGCTTTTGTTAAGTTTTCGTCACCATCTAAATTGTTATATACAGATTCAATTGAATTAATAGTAGATTTAATTGTTTCAGGATCCACAGATGTTTGTTTTTCGTTTGATCAAGTTTCTTTATTGTTATAGAAGGAATCAAAAGTGTTTTTAGCATCTTGTGAAGCTTGAGTATATTTAGTTTGACCTTTTACAGCTTCTAACTTATCATTTCAAGTTATTAATTCACCCATTGCATTGTTAAGTTCTTGCGCTTTTGATACTTGAGCAGCCACTTCACCCACAGTCTTAGCGTCTCTAATCTTATCTGAAATAGTATCTTTTTGAGCTTTACTTAAGTTTGTTAATTTAGCTAATTCTTCATTTGCTTTTGTTCTAGCTGATGCTAATGCTTCTTTATCAGCTTTAATAGCTTCTAAAGCAGCATTATTTGCCTCAAGAGCAGCTTGAATAGCTGTATTGTCTTTTCCATCATTTAATAAGCTATTAGTTAATAAATCTTTATTTTGGTTTTGAGCTTGAGTTACTTTAGCTTGTGTATCTTCACTTGCATTAGCATATTCAGGATCTTTTAATGCTTGAGCTAATTTTGTAGCAGCATCAGCTAAGTTTCCAGCAGCTGTATCAAGTGTAGGGATATTTGTTGCAAGTTCATCTAACTTAGCAACTTCTTTAGCATTATTGATTTGTTCTTGTAAAGCTTTCTTGTAATCTTCAGATAAATGTTTAGTGTTATTTAATGCACTTTGAGCTTTTGCTCTAGCAGCAGCTAATAATTTATCTCCATCTAAAGCATCTTTAGCTGTGTTTGAATCTTCAGTAGCTTTAGTTAATTCATCAGCTAACTTGTTAATTGCATCAGCATCATTAAATGTATTTGTTCCTTTAGCTGTTTCAATTTTTGAATCAAGAGCTTGTTTCTTAGAATCAAATTCATTCTTTGGAGTTTCTGACGCTTGTTTGTAGTTATCACTATCTTTAGCTGTATTTGCAGCCTTAGCAGCTTCTTGAGCTTCTTTAAGAGCTTTATTTAATTTTTCAGCTGCAGCTGTTAATTTTTTAACTTCGGCATCATCTGTAGCATTTGTAATCTTATCTTTAATGCTGTCTTTTTGTTCTTTAGTTAAATTATCTAATTTATCTACTGTTCCTTTAGCAGTTTCTTTATTAGCATTAAGTTTAGCATCACCATTTAAGGCATCAATAGAGTCTGTCAATTTCTTAGCTAAGTTGTTAATTGCTTCAGCATTCTTGTCTGTTAGTCCAGCTTCAAGAGCAGTTTTCGCTTCAAGAGCAGCAGCATCAAAGTCTTTTTGTTTTTCACTATCAGCAAATTTGTAATTATTTGCATCTTTATCAACTTTATTTCCTTTATCAAGTGCATCTCTTAAAGCTTTTGTAGCTGTATCTAGTGTTTTAGCTTCTTCTACAATAGTATTAATTGCTTCTTTTGTTGCTGCAGCATCTACTTTTGAATTTAAAGCAGTTTTTTGAGCTTGTGTTAAGTTAGGTAACTTATTAATTTCAGCTTTAGCCTTGCTTTGAGCATCAGCAATTTCACTTGATAATGTGTTAATTGCTTTAATTGCATTATCAATAGCATCCTTC
Organism: Mycoplasma milvi; assembly: GCF_048284715.1. Lineage (NCBI taxonomy): Bacteria > Bacillati > Mycoplasmatota > Mollicutes > Mycoplasmatales > Mycoplasmataceae > Mycoplasma > Mycoplasma milvi. The sequence continues at coordinate 172,884 of NZ_JBLWAH010000001.1, forward strand.
TTAGCTTGTAATTGATCAGTTAATTCATTTGGTTTCATCTTCTTAGCAGATGAATCTAAGATGTTATCTTTAACATCTTTAATAGCAGCTTCAAGAGCTTCTTTTTGTTCTTGAGTTGCTTTACTGTATACTGAATTGTTTTGTTTTAAAGTTTCTGCTTGAGTTAATGAACCTAGAATATCTCCAACCAAGGCATTTTGACTAACAGCTTTTTCTTTAATGTTATTTACACTTGTTAAATCATTAGCGTTAGCAATTTCTTGTTTAAAGCTATTAATTACTTCATTATTTAAGTTTTGAAGAGCATCAAGAGCACCATTAGCCTCTGATTTTGCTTTTGCTAGATTAGTATCCCCATTTAAATTACTGTAAGCAGTTTTTGCTTCATCAATAACATTGGTTGCTTCAGCTTTTTTAGTAGCACTATCTGCTAGAGCATTATCAAGAGAAAGGTTTTGCAATTCATCCAACTTATTAACAACGTCTTGAGCTTTTTTATCATAAGCTTCTTTTAATTCTTTATTAGCTTGTTGATATTTAACTGTTTGTTTGTTGCTTGTGTCTGTAGCAATTTGATCTTTTACATCTTGAATTGTCTTATTAAAGTCTTTTGATTTTGTTATCAAGTCAGTAATAGCATCTACTGTATTTGCTGAGTTAATTTGGTTTTTGACTGATTCTTTTTGCTTTTGAGATAAGTTTGTTAATTTTTCAACTTCTTTTATTGCTTCTTCTTTAGCTTTTGATAAAACAGTTTCACCATCTAAGTTTGCAATTAAGTCTTTTCATGTTTTAACTGTTTGATCAATTTTTCCAGAGTCAATTGCCTCTACATGATCAGGATTTGAATTTTCAGCATTCATTTGACTATCAAAAGCTGTTTTTGGTTGAACACTAGCATTTATGTATTTTGATGTAGCTTTAACTTCCTTTGCTTGTTGATATACTTCACGTAAGGTTGCCATTGAAGTATTTAATTTTGTAACATTTTCTCAAATCTCATTAACTTGAGCTTTTGTTTTCTTTTTGTTAATTTCATCTTTTAATTGTACTTTTTGTGATGGTGATAATGAATCTAATTTATTTAATTCGGTTATTTTGCCTTCACGATAATCTAGGAATTCTTGATATTTCGTATTAATTGTTTCAATGTCGCTATCAATTTTATCTTTAAGTGCTTTCACTTGTTGCTTACTTATGTCAGCATTACCTTTTCTACTATCTTCAAAGTTTGATTTAATTTCATCTAATCCATTTTGAATTGTAGTATATTCAGGTTCACCTTCTAGAGCAGTAAATTTATCTCCCTTAACTAAATCTTCAAGTTTAATTAAAGAAGTAATTGCTTCACCATAAGCAGCATCAATTGCTTTAAGTTCATTGAATTTTGCTTCTACTTGTGCAATTGTTGTTTCAGATTGAATTTTAGCTACAAATTCACCTTTTAAATAATCTGAAATATTATCAAAAGCACGAATTTGTTCAATTTTACCTTCTTTTACTTTTTTAAGAGCTTCATCTCCATCTAAAGAAATAAAATCTTCGTAGTACTTATCATAAAGTTTTGTTGCTTCAGCTCCTATTGTAGGAAGATTATTAGTTCATGTATCAGGGTTGCTTGCTCTATATTGGTCAATTTTTGCGCTGTATTGTTGAGCAAATTCTTTAATTGCTTTTTGAGATAAGTCAAAAGCAGCTTTCTTTTCACTTGTAGCATTAATGTAATTAAATTGAGATTTGACAGAATCTGAAGATGCTGCCATGCCATTAGCTTGAGTAATCTGATCATTAATTTTGACGTATTCATTTGCTTTGGCTGTTGCAGCAGCAAGATCTTCTGTTTTTGCTAAAGCATCTTTTAATCCTTGGATTTGTTCTTGTGTAAATACAGGAAGATTTTGAACAGTAACATTATCTTGTAGTTTCTTTAATTGTTCATTTCCATCTAAAGCAGCTTGTTTATTTTCAATCTCCTTAGATAGATTATTTAATTTTGTAACAAGTTGATCTAAATCTTCTACTTTTGCAACTTTAGTTTTATTAATTTCATTTTTCTTTTCTGTTAATGAATCTAATAATGTGTCGAAAGCTGTTTTTGGTTGTTCTGAAGCAAATTTATAATTATTATTTGCTTGTATTTTAAGATTATTAGCAACAGTTTCAACTTCAGATAATTTATTGTAAGCTTCAACGACAGTATTTAGTTTTGTGTCTATAGCTTTAACTGTTTCAACTGAAGCAGCATTTTGTGCAATTTTCTTTAATGATTCTTTAGCTTCATTGTTTAATTGAGATTGATTGATTTTTTCTACTAATTTATTAATTTCACTATTTAAAGTTTGAAGATTATCTAATTGAACTTTATAGAATTGATCAACGTTAGCATCTTTAGCTTCTTTTAAGTCTTTAAATTCTTTAGCATAGTTTTCTTTTGTTAAATTATTTAAAGAATAGAAGTCTCCAAATGACTCTCAATCTGATTTAACAGTTGTATTTGTTTCATAAAATGCACTGCCTTTATCTTGAGCAATTCTATCTGTTGTTAATTTATATTCAGTAATTGAATCATCAATATCTTTATTAAATTTGTTTAAAACTTCTTTGTTTTTAATATTGTTAAACTCATTTTGAGCTTTTGTCTTAGCTGCAGCTGCAGCTGCTTTAAGAGCAGAGAATTGAATGTTATTATTTAATAATTTTTCTAATTCAGCAACTGGTTTAATTAAGCTAGATCCATTGCTTGAGTTTAATAAAGTATTGGCAACTGTTTTACTGTCTTTTAATAATACTTTACTATCTAAAATAGTTTCTAGATATGCATCATTTAGTCCAAGTGAACTTGTGTTCAATGTATTAGGTTGAGCATTTGCTTTAAGAGTATTAGCTAATTTATCAAACACATCTTTTAATGATTTTTTAATTGATTCTTTTGCATCTCCATTAAGTAATGCATATTTATCAGTTTTAATTAATCAATTATTAAAGATGTATGAGTAAATAACATCTTGAAGACCTGTGTCTGAAATTATAGCTAGGTTTTCAAAATTATTAATGCTTGAGACAGCAAGTTTTAATGGGCTAATAATATCTTGTAATTCAGTGCCTGTAATTACATCACTTCCAAGATTATCATTAGCATATTTAGCTAGTAAATCTCAGTAATTAAAATGGTTTTCTGTTAATAATCTATTTAATTTTTCAGATAAACTTGATAACACCTTATTTTTGTTATCAATAAATTCTAAAATATTAGCTTTAAATCCAGCAGTTTTGTTTTCTTGTGGTAAAACATCAAGCTCTTCATGAATACGTGTTCTAGCTTGATCATTTAACTCATAATTTAAGCTCTTTACTTCTAATTTAGGTAGAATTGCTGTTTCTTCAGCTGGATATCATGCCTTCATATTAACAAAATCTGAATAATATTTTAATGTATATAAAGAATCAAGTAATTCTTTAGTTAATGCTTTAATTTCTTCAGTGCCTTCATCATTATCTTTTATTTTGTCAGCAATAGAATTTATATTAAATGATTCAAGTAAATTATTTAATTTCGCTGTTTCAAATCATTTTGATAATAATTTGTATTCTTCGGATTGCTTATTATCAGTTGTAGCAACTAAAGCAGCTACTACACTGTTGTTTCCGAAGTTATTAATATATTTTGATACTATATCAGTATAGTTTTCAAGTGTTTCAGTTGTAACATTATTCTTTAGATATTCTTGTAAAGCTTGCACATTTTCTTTAAGTGCTTTAACATCGATAAATTTGTTTTTTACATCGGCAGCATTGTTATCTAATTTTTTAGCTAATTGGTAAAGTTGAAGCGATTTATCATATTGTTCAACTTTTTTGTTCATTTCTGATACTAAATTGTCATAAACAGATTGACCATTCATTGCTGCAATAGCAGTTTTTAATTTTGAAACTGGTGATTCAAAATCCACAGTTCTAGGATCCAAACCATTTTGAACATAAATTTCATTGCTTGGTAACTTAGTACCAATTTTGAAATTGTCTAAATCAATCGATTTTAATTCATTAACTTTTTCCAAAAGCTTATCAAGATCCATTTTATTATCAGACAATCTGTAATTTACAGTATCTATAAAAGAAGTTGTATCAGCTTCAGCTAATTTGCTCTTTTCCTTATTAGCTTTTGAAATAGATTTAATTAAATCTTTTCAAAAATCATTATATACGGTTGTATCGCCAACCTTTAACGTATAACCATCAAAACGCTTTCTTTCAAAATCGTTAGAAATTGCAGCCCTTATAACACCACGTTGTTTTAAAGTTAATGGAGTATCATTATACAATAATTCAGAAGGTAATTTTGATGAGATGAATTTATCATCTAAATTTTCTTTTTTGACTTGTTCATCTGAAATGCTATATGTTATTGTTCCAGTTAAAGTTCCTGAATTTTCATCAAATTTTAACAATGTTGAATTTGTGTTTCATTTAAAACTACCTTCAGGATCGGACATAATAGGTCTTAAAGTAAGGTTATCCAAATCATTGACATTTTCTATATTCAGTAGATAATTTTTTAAAGCAGTTTTATATTCTTTATTATCTAGAAAAGGACTGCGATTCTTATCATCTATTCATGGAAGAGATATAGAATCAATTTTTTGGCCATTTTTTAATACTTCAAAACCTGAAATTTTAGGAAATATATCATTTTTTCCATCTCTAATATTTATTTTCTCTGTTAAATTTATATTTATATTTCTGTTAAAAGTTCTTACTGCGTAAGAAGTTGCAACACCAGTGTACTGATTATCTATATTACCCATTCCTGATGGATTTCTATATCATGTATTAAATCTGCTTGTATCATATCCAGTATTTTCAATCGTTTTATCAAATGCTCATCAAGAGTGCGGGTCTCTGGCGCTACCAGTTTGATCTTTGTCGGAGTGGAATAAGCCAGTTACAAATGACGAGTGATTTTCATTTGTTTGTTTTTTACTTAAATATGAATTTATTGTTTCTACTGCGTTATCATTTTTAGGCACATTTATTAGTGAGTCATCATATTTTCTGCGCGTTTTAAATTTAATAGTTACCAATGGAATAGGTCTTTTATCACTATCATATCTATTTTGTTCTAGACCCGTAAAATAGTGAACTAAAAATATGCTTCCTGTGTCGGATGCCAATGCATTATAATCGCTCCCACGTCTGCTAAGTTGTTTTAAATATTTGTCTGTATCAAGACCAATACCGAAATATCTAGAATATCCTAAAGGTTTATCTTGATCAGGTATTTGGGTCATAGACATCATAATATCCATTTGAGATGGTGTAAATCCTTTAGCAAAAACATTTTTATATTTAGCATCTGAAGTTAAAAATTCTATTCCATCAATAGCTGGTCTGTATGCGCCTAAATTTTCATATTCAGGGATTGTATTAATTGAAAATGGTTCAGGGTTATTTGGATCATTTGGTTCTCATCAATTGTACATTCAGTTACCTTTGCGGTGTGAACCAATATTAAAGTTAAATCTTTGATCTTGAATTCAAAAATTATTCTCAACCAAATTACTATTTTGACCAAATTCTTGATCAGCATTTAAGTCAAAATAACCATTTTCATCAGCAAATCTAATATATGTTCCATACTTATTTTCTAATTTCTCTTTAGGATTATTAGGATTTGTTCCAGAAATCGAATAAGCCATATTTCTACGACGTTCATTTTCATTCAAACTTATATGATTGTCATCTTCAACTCCCATATATTCCATTTTAATAGATAAAGTACCTGGAACAATTTCTAAATCACTAGAAATTGCAAATCCATATGTTCTTTGACCAAAAGAATATTCATTTTTTCAAAATGTTCCCTTTCGAAATATATCATCAGATAAAGTACCTGATTCATAAATTAATTCTCATGTTTGTTCATCTTGATTTCAGTCATCTTTTGTAGGTGATTTTGCAAATTTTACTGTTCTTATTGCATCATCATAAGTCATAACTTTATCTTTTGCTTTTCCCATACCAAAGTTAATGTTTTCTACATTTTTATATTCTTCTCTTCCTTGGAATGAATTAACATAAACTGTTCAATCAGCTGCAAATTTGGTATTTGCATTAGAAACAGTATTTATGTCATCTGTTCCAGCAAGTATAAGTAAAGGTGATGTGATAGCAGCAGATGACGCTGCTACTGTTAAAATAATTTTCTTCACTTTTCCATTTTTATTTTTCTCGGACATAATATCTCCTTTTAATAAATTTATTTTTTTAATATATAAATTTTTAAATTTTCTAGATAACATAATTATCTGCCTAAATTATACATAATTTTAAGTTTAGTATCAATTTACGAAAAATATGCAAAAAGGCCTCTTTGGGAGGCTAATATATTACTTTTTAGCAATAGTTTAATAAATTATTTTTCCTTTATTTCAAGGTAAACATCATTTAGTTGAGACTGTTCAACATTTGAAGGTGCTTGAGTCATTAAATCTTCATTTTTTGAGTTCTTTGGAAAGGCGATAACATCTCTAATTGTCTTATGATTGCTTAATATCATAACAAGACGATCAATTCCAAGCCCTATTCCACAGTGCGGTGGTACACCATATTCAAATGCTTTGAGGAAGAATCCAAATTTGTTTTGTTGGTCTTGCTTGCTTAAACCAATCATTTCAAACATTTTTTCCTGCATTTTTTCATCATAAATTCTAGCTGATCCAGAACCAAGTTCAAATCCATTTAACACTAAGTCATAGCTACGAGCTCTAATTTGTTCTTTAGGTAATGTATCTAGTTCTTCTAGTGTATTATCAAATTGAGTAAATGGATGGTGAGCTGCTGCTCAAGAGTTATTTTCTTCGTCATATTCAAACATTGGTCAATCAACGATTCATTTGAAGTTATATTCATCTTTGGCTCAACCATATCATGAGTTTAATTCAACTCTAAGTGCTCCAAGAGCTTGTGATGCATTTTCGTATTTATCAGCACAAATTAAGTAAGTACCATTTTGGTTTTTTTGTTTCTTAATTAATGATTCAATTTCACTAGCTGGTACTTTAGTTGCAAAGTTGCTTTCAGCCACTTGGAAGTTTTCAACCGTAAAGTAGAATAATGCCTTAACTTTGTTTTTCTTAGCAATTTCTTCAAGCTTCTTGAAGTCCTTTTTACTGATAACTTCATCAATTTTTAATAAACGAATGCTACTTGCATTTTTAATGATATTAAAGTCACTAGCTTGACAGAATTCAGGAATTGAAACAATTTCATTTCCGTATCTAAAGTCTGGTTTATCTGTTCCATATTTCTCAATACATTCATCGTATTTAACACGATCAAACGGGATTTGAAGTTCAACATTCATAACTTTCTTCATAAAGTATTTGAATAGTCCTTCAATATAGCTTTGGAATGATGTAACATCCATAAAACTTACTTCGATGTCAAGTTGAGTAAATTCAGGTTGACGATCTTTTCTTGAATCTTCGTCTCTAAAGCATCTTGCAATTTGATAATACTTTTCAAGAGAAGCAATCATTAATAATTGTTTGAATAATTGTGGACTTTGAGGTAAAGCATAAAAGGCATTAGCTTTATTTCTAGTAGGTACTAAGAAATCACGGGCACCTTCTGGAGTTGCTTTAGATAAAATAGGTGTTTCCACTTCAGTAAATGCTTCACTTTGTAAATATTCTCTAATAGCAAAAATAATATCGTTTCTTAGTTTTAAGGTATTTTGCATTACTGGTCTTCTTAAGTCTAAGAATTTGTATTCAAGTCTTAACTCTTCTTTAACATCAATATCATCTCTAATTTGGAATGGCAATTGTTCTTTTGAACTAGAAAGTACATTATATGAATCAACTACTACCTCAATTTCACCAGTAGGTAGATCAAGGTTTTTATCTTTTCTTTCTACTACAGTACCATTTACTTCTAAAACTGATTCTTTGGTAAAGGTAATTGGTGAATTAAAAACTAATTGAGTTACACCAAATTTATCTCTTAAATCAACAAAGTTAATTTCACCAAATTTTCTTTTATTAGCTACTCATCCATATAAAGTAACTTGTTTGCCTGCATCTGCAAGTCTTAATTGATTATTATTAATTGTCTTTTTCATTTTTCCCCATCAATTCTTCTGCAACATATTCTTCAATTTCATCAATTTCAATTTCAGCATCTTGATCTACATTTTCAATTAAGAATGTAAATAAATCAGCAATTCCATGTAAATTTTTACCAAATGAAATTTTATCTTTTGTAACTAAAGATTTTACATTTAATAAGTCATTTCCAAGCATCTTGTCTTCATAAATAATAAATTGGGCTGAATGTTTATTGGCTTTGTCAATAATCTTTTTAGCTTTAATTAATTCAAGTTCAACCTCAACACTAAAGAAGTTTCTTAAGTGATTATTTGCAAGTCAGAAAGCATAATCAATATTTGAGATATCTTCACTCATCGCAATATAAATATCCACATGTCTTGCTTCTGTTTCAATATGAGTTACCTCATTGAAATCATCTCTAATTAGATCAATTAAACGATCAACTCCAAACCCGAATCCGACACTAGAAAGGTCAGGACCACCTAATTCTTTAATTAAGTTAGAATATCTTCCTCCTCCAATTAAAGTAGATTGAGCACCTGCGTTTTTATCTTTAGAAACAAATTCAAAAACTACTTCATCATAGTAATCAAGTCCTCTAACTAGTTCATTTGAAATTGTAAATTCTATTCCATTATTCGCAAGTGTATTTAATACATTTTCAAAATATTGCTTTGATTCAGGTGATAAGTAATCTTGAATTAAAGGAATATTTTTCATAAAATCCTTTTTACTATCTTCTTTGTCATCTAAAATGCGAAGCACTTTTTTATTGGCTAAACGTTCTTGAGAAACTGAACTTAATTGATCATGATATTGAATTAAGTAATCATATAGTGCAGCTTCATAATTAGCACGTGAAACACTATCTCCAATTGAGTTAATTTTTAATTCATATTCCAAATTAAATAAGTCGAGTAAATCGTTAGCTGTTAAAATAACTTCAGCGTCTCTTAAATAATTTTTATTTCCAACATACTCAACACCAGCTTGATAAAATTGTCTATATCTTCCTTTTTGTGGTTGTTCATATCTAAACATTGGGCCAAAATATGCAAAACGATCAAAATCATCAGCATATCATTTGTTTTCTACAAATGCACGTACGAAAGAAGCTGTTCCTTCAGGACGAAGGCAAATATCTCTATCTCCCTTATCTTTGAATTCATACATTTCTTTTTTAGCTATTTCACTTTCACCTACTGATCTTTTAAATAAAGCACTTTGTTCCATAATAGGTGTTTCAATCATTTTGAATTCATGTTTTGCTATAACATTTTCAAATGATGTTAAAACAAAGTCTTTTAACATTGCTTCTGTCACTGAGAAGTCTTTAGTTCCTTTGATTTTATTTATCATTTTTACCTCTTTTTTTGCTTTTGTAATTATATATTATTTCTTTTTCGACTTATTTAGTTTATTAACTAAATAAGTAAGCTTTTTAACAATTTTCTTTTGAATATAAATTGTGTATCACTTTTCAATAAAATGGTTGATTTTATATAAATTAATATTAGTTTCAAATTTAAATTCTACTTGGTTAGTTGACTTATTAAATGAGACATAAATATTGTTTTTATTATGTTTGGTTTTAAGGCGTAAATTAAATAAATATTGGTATTTATTACTATCATAATTAATTGCTCTAAGCTTTTCGATTTTGTATTTTCCAAGCACATCAGGATTAGTAATTAAATAATCAAATACCTCTTGCATTTCATTAGCATTTTTCTTAACACTATAAGTATTTAATGAAGTGAAATGGCTAGCTTCCGTCATTTTCTTATACTTAAATGTAAATAAATTATTATTTTCCTTATAATTCAATAACATAAAACAAAAGTTGAATAAAAATTCTAAATTATCATAATTTAAATTCATTTCTAAACCATTTGAAAAACCTTGACCATAGGCAAACAAGACATTATTAGCATTAGATAACTCATTTTCAAACTTATATTGTATTTTATAGTTTTCCAGATTTGAAATAATAAAGTCTGCTGCGTTCATTGGAATAAAAATTTGCTCATTTTCAAGTAATCCCTTTTGTTTTCAATGTAAGTATTGACTATTGATATATAAAAAGGCAATTTCATCATCATTTAAAGTTACATAACCCTCTTTTGTACGAGTGATAAGCTTTAAGTCATTATGCTTATTTAAAATAATGATTAAATCAGCTTTATAATTAGCAGTTCTTAGTCATCTTCAAAAGACAATTGGCGAAGGTGAAAGCAAATCTTTATTTAACATTGGGTTAAGTTTTGAATACTTAATATTAACTTGATTAAAGAAACGTTCTAGAATATAGGAAGCACTATTATCTTCAACCATTAAATAAATTGATAATGAAGCATAATAATCAAGTTTATTTTCACGATTCACATATCGAGCTAAAACTTTTTTAATATTACTATCAATAACCTTATTGATATTAAGTGTAATTAATTCATGATTATTTGAAAAAATAAAGTGTTTTTTTCAGTGATAAAGCTGACTGATTAATTCATCTTGTTCCTCTAATGAAATAAAATTTTTGCCAGAATAAATTTGTAAGTAATATTTATTATTACATGAATTATAGTTAAGATAAAAAGCATAATCAATATCAAGTGAATTAATTGCAGCTTGAAAAACAAATTGATTCACTTGTGATACATTAAAACCATACACAAAATGCTTTTTTTCTTTTAAATAGCTAGTTAAATATTGTCCTAAATTCGATGGAAAGATACTTTCATCACTAAGAGCAAATAGAATTCTGGCTTTTTTGCGAAAGAAACCAGATTTATTATTAGTAGCATCAAAGATATCTGCTAAATTTAATAAAGTATAAATATTTAAGTTTCCAAAGCCATATTGATCTAACCCATTAAACTCAATACCATACACGGTAGAAGTTGGACGAGTGTAAAAAGAATTATTAGGAAATAAATTATCGATTTCACGAACAAAATGTTCAAAGCTAAAATCAATTAAATTATTATTTTGGTATAAGTTGTATCAACTTGCTAGTTTATGTTCATTTTTTTGTTGCATATTCTTCCTTTGGTTAATTAGTTTAATTTTATCAAATTAAAAAAATGCCTTTCAGCATATTAATGTAAAATATAATATATTTTAAATAAAGAATTTTCAAGGAGATAATTATGTCATTAAAAGCCGGAATTGTCGGGTTACCAAATGTTGGTAAAAGTACATTGTTTAGTGCCATCACTAAAAAGCAAGTTGAAGCATCAAACTATGCCTTCACAACCATTGAGCCTAATATTTCTTCAGTCCCATTAATCGATCCTCGTTTAGTCGAAATTGCCAAAATTGTAAATCCAGATAAAATTGTTTGAGCGACTTTTGATTTTGTTGATATTGCTGGACTTGTGCAAGGAGCTTCAAAAGGTGAAGGACTTGGTAATAAGTTTTTAGCCAACATCCGTGAAGTAGATGCAATTATTCACGTTGTTAGATGTTTTGAAGATAAAAATATAATGCACGTAGCTAATTCAGTTGATCCAGTGCGTGATAAAGATGTTATTAATTTTGAATTAATGCTTGCTGATTTAGAAACAATTAATAATGTAATTAATCGTGTAACTAAAAAAGCTAAATCAGGTGATAAGGATGGAATCATTGAATTTAATGCAGCAAGTAAAATTAAAGAAGCTTTAGAAAACAATATCCCAGCTCGTGATGTTGAATTAGATGAAAATGAAGCTAAATTTATTAAAGGTTATCATTTATTAACTTTTAAACCTATTATTTATGTAGCTAACTTAAGCAATGATCAATTTGCAAATTATGCTAATGATAAGAACTTTGCTGCGCTACAAGCTTCATTAAAGCCAGGTGAAAAATTACTTCCAATTTGTGTACAACTAGAATCTGAACTAATTGCTGTTGAAGATGAAAATGAAAAGATGGAATTACTAGCAATGTATGGAATTGAAGTTAGTGGACTTGACATCTTAACTCGTCAAGCTTTTGATTTATTAAATTTAGAAACTTACTTTACTGCCGGAAAAGTTGAAGCTAGAGCTTGAGTATACCACAAAGGTTGACTTGCGCCTCAATGTGCTGGAGTTATTCATAGTGACTTTGAGAAGAAATTTATCAAGGCAGATGTTATTTCATATGAAGATTTTATTTCTTATGGAGGTGAAGCTGGAGCTAAAAATGCTGGCAAATTACGCTCTGAAGGTAAAAACTATGTAATGAAAGATGGTGATATTTGCCACTTTAAATTTGGAAAATAAGTTAAATATAAAAATTAAAGGATAATAAGGATAAATGAAGAAACTTTTTATAACTTTAGGTTCACTTACTACATCATTATTGACCTTTAGTGTCATTGCTTGTAAACAAGTTGAACAACAAAACGAAATCAAATCTCATAAAAGCATAGAAGAAATCGCTAATAAAAAAGAACTAAGAGAAAGACTTGAACAAAATTTTAACGACATAATGGATAAGTATAATAATGATCTTTATGACAAAATTAAATTAAATCAAGCAGTTTCTCAAAATGACTTTGAGTTTTTAAAAAATCAACTTGAAATTTTTAACAAACTCATGCAAAGTTCCTTTCTCAACGAAGAAGAAAAGAATTTAGATTTTTCTGATGAAGTCTCATACTTATTATTTGCAAATGATATGACTAATGAAGAGCTGGGAGAAATGAGTCAAGATAATCCTGAAGCTGAGTATTATTTACCAAGGGATATTGTTGTGAATCAATGAGTTCAAGACATTCTTTCTAATAAAAGAACTTTTGTAACTAGATTTCAATGAGCTGTTATTGGTAACTTTGTTGGTGAGGTTATAGCAGATATTTTAATTGATTAGGAAGTTTAAAATATTTACTTCAATATTTATAAAGTTAGCTTTTTGCTAATTTTTATTTTTAAAATTAAGATAAAATATAGAAATGAAAATTAAACTAAAACACTTAATCAAATGCTCAGTAGGGGTATTGTCTGCAATTCCAATTGCAGCTGGAATTAGTTGCAAAAATAGTTATGATGAAAAATTAGATGATAGTGATAAAGACCAAATTGTGAAAACTGATCACAAATTAAAATATAAAGCATTTATTAATGATATAGTTGATTCAGCACAAAATCCTTACCCATCTATTTTTATAGGGAGAAATGCTTCACAATATTTAATTTCAAGTTCTTACGCAATGCTTGGACAATTAGAAATTGCTCACAATCAAAAAGAAAATAATTTATATAATGATGTTATTTACATTATTGATACTGTTGTTAATGATTATCAAAAAACATTAAAAAATGAAGAGCAACGCTTTAATTATAATGTTGTATTAAATAAATATGGAGATAGCGCAATTAAAGATAAAAACAACACACTAAATGTAGAGCAAGGATCATTAAGAGTTATTAATAATTCTGCTATTTTTGAAAATAATAATTCAGCATATGAGTATTCAGTTTTTCCGAGAAGCAAAGCAGAATTACTATCATATTTAGCTGGTTACTTGGATAAGGTGCAGCTTTTTGATTTTTACATTCCAGACATTAGTTTTATCGACTTAAGTTATGATACTATTGAATGAATGATTGCCCATGCTAATAAAATAGTTATTTTAAGTGATGGAAATGCCCAACCATATAAATTTATTCGTGATAACTATTTTCCATGAGTTGATAAACAATCTGCCGGCTATTCTCAAGAACAACTCTTAGAATTTTGAAATAGAACTCATGAAACACAAAGATTGCAAATAGACTATCATTATTTTTATACACTGAAGGATAAATTTAAAATTTATAATTCAGTAAGTGATTATGCAAAATATTTTAATAAGCTATTTGAGAAAAACAACAAAGAATGAGCACAATTAGAAATCAATGATTACCCTTTAAGTTTTAGTACCTTGACTCAAGAACTAAGCCCATATATAAATAAGGAAGAATTTTTAAATACCTATTTACAATTAGTCAATTTAAATAACAAAACTGTCTTAGATTTAGTAACAAAAGGTAAAGAAAATTATGACCCTAAAAAGAAAAATCTTGTCTTTATTGGATCATCACTATTTAGATATGAGGGTGATTTCTTACCATTAACAGTAGACTTACCTAAAACATTAGAATTTAAGTCATATATTAATAAAATTTTTGAGCTATATCCTCCTGAAAAATATAACTACTTTTACAAATTACACCCAGTTTTTAAAAAGCAACAAGCTGACGAATTTGTTAAAGTTTTAACTCAAGAAAGAGATAAAAGCGCAATTATTTTAGATTCCTCAATTTCATGAGAAAATATGCTTGCTTTAGACTTTGCTCAAATAAAAAATGGAAGAAGTATTTTCTTTGACAAAGATTCTTTTGTTAAAGACGAAAATGTAAAAACCAAATTATTTGGTATTCAAGCTTCTACTACCACATTGTTAACAACCATTGCAATGTTAAGAGAATATTTTAACATCGATCTACAACAAGCTTTATTATTTGTTGATCCTAATAATTTCCCATTGCCAGGAACCTTTAACATCGTTGATAGAAATACCACTTATAATAATAAAGAGACTGGATATAATGCTAACTTGAATGAGCTAGAAAAGATATATCGCTTTTTCATTTATTCAGGTGATTTTCCTGAATTAAGTAACTTTAAGCCTATGAGCGAGTTTCTAAACTCTTTAAATAAATAATGCATAAAAAATATAATCAGTAGCTATAAAAAATTTGATAACATTTAAATGTAAAGAGATTTCATTCATATCTTTATAGGAATTAGTCACTGGCTAATTCTTTTTATTTTTTTAATTACCAAAAATATGCTTTTTTTCTCAAGAAAAAGAAAATTTGGTATTATTAATAAGTAACAAATTGGAGGTTTAGTATAATGGCAATATAGTGGTCTCCAAAACCGATGATAAGGGTTCGATTCCTTTAACCTCCGCCATATGAAAGAAATTAGCGAATAGCTAATTTTTTTGTTAAATTTAGTAGAATTAAATTATACGAATATATAAGGAGACATATATGACAACAGGTGCTATTATTGGAACAGTATTTGGTTCAATCTTTGGCTTAATCTTTTTAATTATTTTAATTATTGCATTAGTTAAGTCGATTGTTATTGTTCAAGAAACTAATTTCGTAATTGTTCAAAGACTTGGAAAATACCACAGAACTTTAGGAAAAGGACTTCACTTTATTATTCCATTCCTAGATCGTAAGGCTTTTGTTGAAAACTTCAAAGAAAAAGTAATGGATTTTCCTGCTCAAAGTGTTATCACAAAGGATAATGCTACAATCAAGGTAGATACAGTTATTTACCTCAAAATAGTAGATGCAGAGTTATTTGCTTATGGTGCTGAAAGACCTTGATTAGCTATTGAAAATTTAACAGCTACAACTTTACGTAATTTAATTGGTGAAATTGAATTAGACGAATCTCTTACATCAAGGGAAATTATTAATGCTAAACTTACAAAAATTCTAGATGCAGCTAGTGATCCATGAGGAATTAAAGTAAATCGGATTGAAATTCAAAATATTATTCCTCCTCGTGAAGTGCAAGAAGCTATGATTAGACAAATGCAAGCTGAAAGAGATAAACGTGCTAACATTCTTGAAGCTGAAGGAATTAGACAAAGTTTAATTCTTAAAGCACAAGGTGAAAAAGAAAGCACAATTCTAAATGCTGAAGCTGAAAGACAACAAAAGATTTTACAAGCTGAAGCTGAAAAACAAAAACGTATTCTAGAAGCTCAAGGTGAAAAAGAAGCTATTGAATTGATTAATTCAGCCGGAATTAATGAAGCCTTTTTAAAACTTAAATCAATTCAAGAATGAAGTGAAATTGCCAATGGGCAAGCTACAAAAATCATTTTACCACCAAATCTAGCTGATGTTGCTAGTGTAGTTGCAGCAGGTGCTGAAATCTTTAAAAGTGATAAAAAATAGGATATTTTTAAGTATCAGTTCGCTGATACTTTTTTTATCTAAAAGTATAATTAAGATATAAGGATAATTATGTTTTCAAATCGCAATAGTAACTTTACTTATTTATGTTTTAATCAAAGACCAGTGCTAAATAAACAAGACCTTTTAGCCTTGCTACAAGAGTTAAAAGTATCTCATGGTCTGACATTATTTAATGGCCCAGCTAAAAAGAAATTAAAGCATGGCTATTTAGTAAATATTAAGACTTTGTATAAGGCACACTTTGATCCAAATATAATTTCACTACAATCTGCCCTACTAGACGATATTGTAGCTGCAATTGATAAATTTCAAGGACATATTGGATTTTGATATAATTATTCTAAATCATGCTTATATGTTGATCAAGTAAAATTGATTTACTTTAAGTTTATGGCTAAAATGATTGCTTTTAAGCATCATCAATTATCCATTTATGATTTAAAAAACAAGACAGAAATACAAATAAAACAAAAATAAAGGATGTTTATGAAATTAAAATTTACACTTATTCCATTACTTTCAGCAAGTGCAATTTTACCTTTAGTTGCAGCTCAATGTACACAGCAAAAAGAAGAAACTAAACCTAAAAATCCTACACCACAGCCATCAACAAATCCCGAAAATTCAACTAGCGGGAATGGAAATCAAATTACTCCAGGGACAAATAACAACACTGAAAAAGAAAAGCATAATACAGAAGCAAATACTAGCTTACTTGCTACAGTAGTAGCTAACTTAAAAAAGGTTACAAATGTATCAGTTCCGATGGTTACTATAGTTCAAGCTTTAAGAGATAACTTAAAGCAAATGGAAGAAGTTGCAAAAGCTAAATTTCCTAATGAAGATGATTATCCATACTTTATTACAGAGTTCTTAGACCTTGCTCAAAATCTCACAACCAACTATAGTGAACAAGACTTAGACGATTCAATTCCTAGATATCCAATACACGGATCTCATGGAAGAACAATTACTAAACAACAATTAGTGGATAAAATTTTAAAATATGTAAGCTTAGTAACTTCTAATGAAAGCGAAACTGAATAATACCTCTTGTAGGTATTTTTTATTTGCAATAAAAAATATCCCTATGGTATAGGGATATAAGTATTATTGGTTATTTGAATCTTGATCTACATATTTGGCTGCATCTTTTAATTGCACGCTAAAGAAGTTTGTAACTCCACGAGTTTGCATTGTTGCAGCAAATAATGAGTCAACTCTTGACATTGTTCCAGTTCTATGTGTAATAACAATGAATTGAGTTTGTTTTTTAAGTTCTTGTAAGTATTCAGCATATCTAATAACATTAGCTTCATCAAGAGCAGCTTCAACTTCATCAAGAATACATAATGGAAGTGGTCTTGCTCTTAAGATAGCAAATAGTAATGAGATTGCAATTAAAGCTTTTTCACCACCTGAAAATAGTCTTAAATTCTTAATGCTTTTTCCTGGAGGTTGAGCAAAGATAGAAATTCCTGATTCTAAAATATTGTTAGGATCAATAAATCTCACTTCAGCACTTCCTCCACCGAACATTGATTTGAATACTGCATTGAATTCATTGTTAACATCATTTACTACACTAGTTAATCTTGTAACAATAATTTTGTCAAGTTCAGAAATGGCTTCCATTAAGATGTTTCTAGTTGAAACTAATTCATCTCTGTCAGCTACATATCTGTCATAACGTTCTTCAACACTTTCAAGTTGTTCAATAGCTTCTAGGTTAACTGCACCAAGTTCAGAGATTTGTTCTCTTAATTCAGCAACTAGTTCTCTAGCTTTATCAACTGGAATTTCTAGCTTGTAGTTAGCTTCAGCATATTCGACTGTATATGAATATTGGCTTGCTAGTCTTTCACGATAGTTCTTCAAGTTGAGTTCAGAATTCTTGTAAATTGTAATTTTATTAGTGAAAGTATTATTTAACTCATTTAATGTAGTTTGAGTTTGATCTAAAGCTTCACTTAAATGTAATAATTCAGCATCAAGAGTTTCAAGGAATTGATTCTTGATTGTTAAATCATTCTTTACAATTGTGTATTCTTTATATAAATCGTTTCTTTCCCCAATCAGAACTGATGGAGCAACCTCATCACGATTTACTTCGATAAGGTCTGTTTTTGACTTGAATTCATCAAGTTCTCTTTCCATTTGACCTATTAATAAGTTTTCTTGTCTTGCTTCAAAAATATATTCATTTAAAGCTGTATTAACACGAGTAATTTCAGCATTGTGCTTTTCAATTAAAGCTTCATTATTAGCAATAATATTATTTAATGAAGGAAGTAATTGTTGTAATTGAGCGATTTTTTCATCAAGTCCAATGATGTTATCGCTTTCTTGAGCAGTTCCACCAACAATAACACCTCCAACACGAATAATATCACCATCTAGGGTAACTACCATATATTTACGTTCTAAAATATTTGAAATTTGGTTAGCACTTTCAATATCTTGAACAATTACAACGTTACCTAGTAAGAATTTAGCTAATACATCATATTGAGGATCATATTCCACTAAATCAGAGGCAACTCCAATGTAACCTGCATGGTTAGATGCGACTAATAAATAGTCATCACGTACAAATTTTTCTTTAATAGATGTTAAAGGAATAAAGGTTGCTCTACCACCATTATTTTTCTTAAGGAATTCAACTGCTTTAACAGCTGTATTAGGCATATCAACCACAATATGTTGTGAAGCACTGGCTAAAATAGCTTCAATTGCTGCTGTGTAATCAGGTTGAACTTTAATTAAGTCTCTAACTAGTCCTTTGTATCCTCTAAAGTTTGAGGCATTATCTACGATAGTTCTAGTTCCCTTAAATAAGTTGGTTTTCTTGTTTTTGGTTTCCAGTAAGATTTGTAAATTAGTATTTACTTGAGTATGTTTTGTTTTAGCATTGTTTAAATCTACTTGTAAAGTATTAACTTTACTTGAAAGTTCTCTAACTTTATTTTGATGGTCTTGAACTTTTTCATTTAAGTTTTTAGCACTATCTCTGTGGTATTTTAGATTTTGTTCGAGTTCAATAATTTTAAGTGCATAAGCTTTTGCAGTTTCTTCATTACCAACTGATAATTCACCACTAGCAATTAATTCCATACGAGCATTTTGCTTTGCAATAGTGATTTCAATGTTTTCAAGTCTGCTTTTAATTCCACTTTGCTTTCCAGTTAAAGAGGCAATTTCTTTGCTTAACTCATTCTTTTCAATTCTTTTTTCGCCAATTTGACGTTGATATTTTGCAATTTGACTTAAGTATGATTCTCTAGTTTCTTCAACTCCAGCTAATTCTTTAGATAATGTTTCATAAGTTTTTTCATTAGATCTAATTTCATGAGCTAAGTATGCTACTTCTACTTTCTTAAGTTCACGACTTTTATCTCTATAAATTAAAGCTTTTTCTGCTTGTTTTCTTAATGGTACTAATTGTTTTTCTAATTCATTAATAGTTGGCTCAATTTTTCCAATAGAAGCATCAGCACTTTGAAGTAATCTTAAAGATTCAGTTTTCTTGAATTTGAATTTTGAAACTCCAGCAGCCTCTTCAAAGATTGCTCTACGTTCTTCATCTGAAGATTCAGCAATATCTGAAACTGTACCTTGAGAAATAATGGCTAATGAACTTTTTCCAATTCCAGTTTCCATTGCAATAGATTTAATATCCTTGAAACGACAAGGCTTACCATTTAAATAGTAATTATTAATTCCTTTACCACGGAAAAGTTCACGAGTGATAACAACAGTATCATCATCAATTGAGTTGTCTGAATCTTTGTTATCAAAAGTTAAAGTTACCCGAGCAAAGTCCATTGGTTTAGCAGTTTTAGATCCAGCAAAGATTAAATCTTGCATCGAATCCCCACGCATCTCTTTAGAACTTTGTTCTCCTAATACTCATTTGATAGCATCATTAATGTTACTTTTTCCTGAACCATTAGGTCCAATAATTCCAGCAACACCACCATCAAAGCGTAAAACTACTGGTTCAGCAAATGATTTAAAACCATGAGCTTCGATTTTGATTAATTTCATATCAACTTCCTTTAAATAATTTCATCCTTTAATTTTGCTAATGCATCTAGCGCTGCATTAGTTTCAGCTTCTTTTTTGCTTATGCCTAAGCCCACACCATAAATTTGACCATCATGTATTGCTTGAGATTGAAATGATGGATGGTTAAATTCATCTGGCGGTGCAATTTGGACTGTATTATATGTAATGCTTTCTTTGCTAGTACTTTGAAAATATTCTTGTAATACACCCTTAGGATCTTTATTATCTTCATTATGTAATTCAATAATACGATCTTTTAAATAACGAAACACAAAATCAGCTGCGACTTTTAATCCTTGATCAATATATATAGCACCAACCATTGATTCAAAGATATCTGCTTGCACTTTAAAACTGCTAACTACTGATTCGCGCATTTTGCCAGGCCCGGTTTTTAAAATATCTAATAATCCAATTTCACGTGAAATATAAGAAAGATATTCAGTTCCAACTGTTTGAGCTCTCAAGCGAGATAAATCACCTTGTGTAAGGTTTGGGTAGGCTTTATACATAAAACTTGAAGTAAGTAGTTGTAAGACAGCATCTCCAAGATATTCCAGTCGTTCATAATTATTGCTGCCTTTACGGTTATAACTTGGATGTGTAGTTGCTAGAATATAAGGTTCATAAGAGTTTGGCACAATATTGTGCTCATTTAAAAACTGATCAAGTGAGGCAGATTTATTAATTCTCATCATTTTTCTCCTCATTAACAGAATCTTTTAGCTTTTCTAGCAAGTTAGCTTCAAGTGCTTGCTTCATATTATTTAAAGCATTATAGTAAGCTAGTGAATCACTACTTCCATGTGCCTTAAGTGCTAAGGCATTAACTCCAAGCACTCAAGCACTAGCAATTGAACGATAGTCTAACTTATTAGCTACTGCTTTAAATGCAGATTTAAGCAATAAAGCACCAATTTTTCTTAATAAGCTAGGTTTAATTTCTTGCTTAAGCATATGCTTGAAGCTAGAAATTGCACCTTCATAACTCTTGATCATAATGTTGCCGGCATAGCCATCACATAACACTACATCGCATTGACCTTTGAATAAAGATTTTGGTTCCATAAATCCTAGGTACTCGAAATCTAAAGCACCTTTTAGAATTTGATGTGCTTCTTGAGTTGTGCTATTTCCTTTGTAATCTTCAGTTCCAATATTAACTAAAGTTACTTGAGGACGAGTTACTTGTCACATAGCTTTGCAATAAGTTGCAGCTAGTGAAGCTCATTCTACTAAAAATTCTGTTTTAGTTTCTAAATTAGCACCAACATCTAAGATAACAAATTTACGATTATTACTTGCTGTAGCTATTGGCATAAAAGCAGGACGAGATACTCCAGGTAATCTTTTAGCCTTTAAAGTTAAAGTAGAAATATATGTCCCACTATCTCCACTAGATAAAATTGCATCAGCTTCCTTATTTAATACTAAGTTTAATGCTTGATTCATTGAGGTATCTTCTGACATTGATTTTCGGATGTTTCTTGGATCACTAGGCTTGTTAGCATTTTGAATTAGTTCCAAGTTAGCTGCATCATTTAAATCAATTACTTCTTTAATATCTCCAACTAGTTTCACTAGTACATCAGGGTTTTCACTAGCAAATCTTTGAGCGCCTAAAAAACATTCAAGGACACCTTTGTCATTTCCATTAGCATCAAAAGCAATTGTGTATTTATATTTCATTATTCGATTCCTATCAAGAATTGATATGTTGGTTGGTTACCTTCCACAATATCAACTTCGCAATCATATGTGGCATTAATATAGTTTGAAACTTCTTCAGCTTCACCTAAGTTACTTTCATCCCCATAGTAGATTGAAACTAATTCACTGCTTGGTTTAATACTGTTTTTTAAAATTGCTTTGACTGCTGCCATAACTGTTGTGTGTGCTGAAATAATCTTGCCATCAATAATTGCTAAATATGAGCCATTTTTGATTTTAACTCCATTTAAAGTAGTGTTTCTAATGGCTTTAGTTACTTCTCCAGTTACTACTGTGGCAATTGATTCTTCAATCATTTCAATGTTTTCTTCAGCAGATAAATCATGGTTGAAGTTTAACATTGCAGTAATTCCTTGCATTTGAGATTTAGTTGGCACCACAAGAACATTTTTATTATCAATAACTTGTGCAACTTGTTGCGCTACTAAAATAATGTTTGAGTTATTAGTTAGCACAAAAACTGTTTCAGCATTAACATTATTAATCGCATTGATTAAATCTTGAGCAGAAGGGTTTTGAGTTTGGCCACTTTCTACAATAAAGTCACAGCCTAATTCTTTCATCCGTTTAACAATTCCACTTCCAAGGTTACATGAAACAACTCCACATAATTTACGAGCTTCATTATTTTGAGCTTCTTGTTTCATCTTTTCAGCATTAGCTTTTGAATAGTTGGCTTGTAAAGTCATGTTTTCAGATTTAATCTTGATAAATTCACCATATTCTTGAGCTAGGTTTAATAATTTTCCTGGCTTAATAGCATGACCATGTACTTTTACTAAATTATCATCATTAACAACTACAAGTGAGTTGGCAATTTTTTCAAGACGTTTAGTAAAGCTTTCTTTATCAAATTTTTCAGGATTATCTAAGTCAATTAAAACTTCAGTACAATACCCAAATTCACCTTCATAAACTTCTGTTTCACTAATAAAGTTATTGATGTCATCATTTTGTTCTGAGATAGCTATAAAGCGATCATGTAACGCTTCATTAATTCCTCATAAAATTGTGTAAAGTCCTTCTCCACCACTATCTGTTACACCAACTTCTCTTAAGGTTTTTAGTTTATTTGGAGTTTCATCACAACTTTTACGCGCAAAAGCTAAAGCTTTATCAAAGAATTCAACATAAGAAACAGTTTTGCCTTCAAACTCTAATTTTAAGTTTTCGGTTGTTTCACGTATAACTGTTAGTATTGTTCCTTCTACTGGTTTAAAGACTGATTTATAAGCTCTTGCTGTTGCACCTTCAAAGGCTTGAATTAAGTCAGCAGTATTTAAGTTGCCTTTATCGGCTGTACCTAATGCAAACCCTTTAAATATTTGAGAAAGGATAACTCCTGAGTTCCCTCTTGCTTCATAAATCATGTCATGAGCCATATCGCTTAAAATTTTTGACACAGGTTCATTGGCATTTGCTTCAAGATTAGTTACTGTGGCTGCAATTGTAGAAGCCATATTTGTTCCTGTATCACCATCAGGAACTGGGAAAACATTTAAAGCATCAATTTTATTTTTGGCATTAACTAAGGCATTAGCTCCTGAAATTAAAGCATTCGATAAAACTACACCAGTTAAGATATTTTTATCCTGCATTGTTTACTCCTTTAATAATTACTGTTAGATTTAATAATTTCAATTTCTTCTTCTTTAAAGCAAAGTCAATTTGTTTAAATAATTGTGTCACAATAAATTTAGCTGAAACTCCATCTAAAATTGTAAAAGCTAACTGTAAGCTTAAACCAGTTGATGAAGTTGTGACATTAATTAACTCAAGTAAGAGTGTTTGACAATCATCTAACTCGTCACAAGGTTTATCTAAGTCAAGTGTAGGCTTATGTAACTTAACAATCCCTGGAACTGCAGATAACGAATCAATGCATAATTGTTTGATTTCTGAAATTTCCATATATTTTCTCCATTTTTAATTAGTATGTATATTTTACCTTATTTTTCAATATATACTATAGTATATATTTCAAGTTATTGCTGTCAAAAAAAGTGCTAAAAGTCTGCATTTTTATAGCAAAATAATATAATTTAGTCATGGTTAGCATAGAAAAAGCACTTGTTATGAATATTTCTGAATATGAAGATAATAAATTCTTAGTCACATTTTTTGGGGCTAGGGGTACTTTTGCACTTTATGCTCAAGGGCTAGATAAGCCTGGATCCAAAAATCGTAGCAACCTGATTTTGGGTTCAATTGTAGAGCTCGAGTACTTTAAGGCACGCTTTGATACTAAAGTGGGAAAACTAAAAAAAGCCACTCTAGTAAAGCTATTTGACATTAGTAATTTAGAAAATTCATTATTTCTTGCCAAGCTAACAAAAGTCTTTTCTTACATCAAAACCCAGAATCACATTTTTGCTGAATATGATCGATACTTCTATGACATAGGCAAATATGATAATCAAAAGATACTAACTTATTTTATTGCTCAACTGCTTGTGAATCAAGGATTTTGCAATTACTTTAATAAATGTAGAATTTGTGGAAGCACTAGAAATTTTATTTCTTTTGATGTGCAATATGGTGGCTTTATTTGTTACAAACATGAAGGTGAAGAGCCTTTAATGGATATTAAATTACTGCAATGTATTTGGTCTTCATTTCATAGTTTAAATTCTTACGTATTTCAAGCTACTGATTCAATTAATAAATACATTTTAAGTAACTATATAAACTTTTTACATCAGCAAGGTTTTTGAGCAATTTCTTATTAATCCGATATTAATTTTTTAAATATTGGATTTTTTAATTACAAATGTAATTTTTGCTATCAAGTTAGACTAGTAACCATATTTTTTTGCAAGCTTGTACCTTTTTTCTAGGTACTTAAAATAAGCATCCAAAATGTGGAAAATTTTCATATTTTATGGAATTTTCCACATAATAGCTATAAAAATAGGCTTGCATGGCTTTAATAGTATAATGATTATGTGGGAAACAATTCCCACAAAAAATATCTGTAAGGAGCAAAAGAAATTTCAACCTTACGGTTGTAAAGCTCAAGCTTTAAAAATTTCACATTTTTAATTTAATGAAATTAGATAGAAAAGATACTTGTTTAATATTTAAATCTTGTCTTATTGCTGTTGCATTTTTAATATTAATATTAATGTGCATTCCTGGACAAGTTTTAGTTACTGAAATGGTTAATGGACAGAAACCGATACATCATTTCTATAGCTTTAACACTGCATCAAGCACTAACTTTTCAGGGACTATTACAAGCACAATAATGTATAGCTGAATTATTTTCATTGCTATATTTCTGCTTGGAGACCTGCTTATAGGAAGACAAGTTAAAGTAGTTAAAATTACATTTTCTATAATTAAATATCTATTCATGATATTTATATTTGTTATTGATTGTTATATGTTAGCTTACTTATCAAGTGCCAGTGTTAAAGCTCTTGATCGTTTACCATTTGTAATCGGATCATTTATTATAATAGAATTGATTGCAATTAGCTGTCTAGACATCTTAACCTGACAAAAAATCATTAAGTAAAAAGAAGCGTGCCTAAATAGGCACGTTTTTTGATCTAAAAACCAATACCACTAGGATATAATGATATTAGTTTTTTAAATATACTTTAAGATTGTATTAATCTTATATTGTCATTCTTCACAGCTTATAGCTTTACCCATCTATATTCAGATCTAAACCTTGCACTAAATAATGATATTGCTTTACTATATCATAATGTTGAAATTAAAAAAGAAGCTTAAGCTTCCTTTGTAAGTAAGTTGTGTAATTTCACAATTTGATCAACTGTGAGTTGTTGAATACGAATATTATCATCATATCCCATAGCCATGTAGGCAGCTAAAATTTGTTCTTTAGGATACTTAGCACTTAGTGCATATGAGAGCTTTTTACGTCTATTTGCAAAACATAATTTGAAAAACTCTTTATGTTTATTTCAATCTTGAGAGCTAATTTCAGGTTTAAAAACTAAAGAAATAATTGCTGAATCTACCTTTGGCGCAGGCACAAAGCATCCTCTTGGAACGATGAATTCAATCTTACAATTTGCTAAATATTGGGCTGAAACTGATAATTTTGAATAGTCACTAGTATTAATTTTGGCACATATTCTTTGTGCCACTTCTTTTTGTACCATTAAAAGCACACCTTTAAATTTTTCTTTATGTTCAAAAACTTTAAAAAGAATATCAGTAGTTATATAGTAAGGAATATTAGCAATTAAGTAGCTTTCTTCAATCTTGCTTAAGTCACTTTGCAAGAAGTCTTGGTGTATTAAATTAAATTTAGGATCACTAATTTCCGCATTTAATACATCCACCATATCTTGGTCAATTTCATATGATGTAACACTTTTAGCACTAGGCAGTAGGGCTTTAGTTAAAGCTCCTCGTCCAGGACCAATTTCTAAAACATTTTCATTAGTAATTGGAAAAACATTGGCTATTTTATGAATAATGTTTTGATCTTGTAAGAAATTTTGACCAAATTCCTTTTTAGCGAATCTTGGTTGATTATTTTTCATCTTTTAGTCCAAATAAATTTCTTAAATTACGATTGATCCGATCAACAAATTTTTCAGTTCCAACTTGCTTAATTCCTGCCATATAATAAGCGACAAATAGCACTGTATTTGGTTCATTTAATTCACCTGTGTAAGGGTGAACTCTTAAATAAGGAGCATCAGTTTCAGTTAACATACGTTCCAAAGGTAGGTAATCAATAACATCTCTAGCTTGATCATTTGTGCCATAAGTTATTGATCCACTGAATGAAAAATATAAATTAGGAAATTGTTCAAACTTTTTAGCTCACTCTAATGTACCACTATATGTATGTAGCATGCATTTTGTATTAGGATACTTGCTTAATATATCAAAGGCATCTTGGTAAGCTAAATCACAATTATCTTTATCACGAATGTGAATCACAGCTGGTAAATTATATTTATTAGCTAAAATAATTTGATTAGTTAAAGAATCAATTTGATTTTGACGACTTGGAGCATCCTCATAGTAATAATCAAGTCCAATTTCGCCAATTCCAACTACATCTGGAGTCAATAATTCTTCCACTTGCTTATAGTCATTTCCATCAATTCCAGATTCAGGATGAATTCCAATAATTGGTTTGATAATGTCGTATTTTTTAGCTAGTTCAAGCACTTCTTTATTTTCTTCTGGATGTCCACCATTCACCATTAAAAAATCAATTCGATTATGATATGCTTGTTCTACTATCATATCAATGATATCTGGAGATTTATAGTAGTTAATGCTTATGTGATTATGAGCATCAACAAATTTATTACGTTTCTTTCCCATTTTACTTACCTAAACAGAAGTTACTAAACATAATATCTAATAAGTCTTCTCTGTTTACATTTCCTTTTATATTTTGTAGTGCGTCTCATGCAGCATATAAATCTACAATAATGACGTCAAATGTATAATATAGCTCTAAAGAAGCTTTAGCATTCTTTAAACATTCTAAAGCTTGCTTAATTAATGATAATTGTCTTGTATTAGAAAAAATTCTTTCATCAAAAATATCTATATTAGCAAAGTTAGATACTAAGGCTTGCTCTAAGGCAGAAATGTTATTTTCAAGAGCTGAAATCTTAACAAGTCCGGGCTCATTGTAACTATTATCTAAATCAATTTTATTAAGTACTTTGATATAGAATTTTCCAAGTTCCTTAGCACGAGCTTGGACTTGTAAGTCAAATTCATCCATCCCTTGCACAGTGTCAATAACGTGCACTACCAGGTCAGATTTTTCAATTTGTTCAAGTGATTTTTTAATTCCAATTTGCTCAATTTTTTCTTCAGTTTTTCTTAATCCAGCTGTATCAACTAGTTTAAATAACATATCGTTAATTTTATAAGTTGCTTCCACCAAATCACGAGTGGTACCAGCAATATCAGTTACGATAGCTTTATCTTCTGAAAGTAAGCTATTTAATATACTACTTTTACCAACATTTGGTTTTCCTAAAAAAGCAACTTTAACCCCTTCGAATACATAACGAGAATCTTCTGAAATCTTAACAATTTCAGAAAGTTTTTTAATTAAGTACTCTAGTTTGCTTAACATCACTCGATTGTCCATTTGTTCTACATCTTCATATTCAGGATAATCAATATTTACTTCACAAGTTCCAATTAATAGTGCTATTTCATTAAGAAATTCATCAATCATTGTTGATGTTTTTCCTTTGAACTTATTTACAGAAGCACTAGCTTGAGAACCTGTTTGTGCCATGATTAAATCATGAATTGCTTCAGCCTTCACAAGATCCATTTTGCCATTGAGAAAAGCTCTTCTAGTAAATTCTCCTCTTTCAGCTAATCTAGCCCCATTTTGTAATAAAAGTTCTAGCACTTTATTTGTTACTATAATTCCACCGTGGCAGTTAATTTCAATTAAAGGCTCTCCAACATAATTATTATATGTAACTGAACCATCAGGATTTGGTTTGCCTAAAAATCACATTACCAGAACTTCGTCTACTAATGTTTCACCATCATAAATGTGACCATAAGTAATATTATGATCACTTCCGATTCTTCCTTTATAAATTTTAGAAATAATTTCTTTTACATCAGGACCTGCTAATCTTACTATTGAAATAGGTTGATTAACATGTGAACCTGAACTAATTGCTGCTATATTATCATACATAGCTATATTTTATTAAATTAATCAATTTAGTTAAATATTTTATTTTGCAACTAAATAGTGGCCTAAAGCTATTAAAAACCATATCATAAGTTATTATGATATGGAAAGTAATTACTTAGAATTTATTTCTGCTGCTTGAAGAATATAGAAAATAGGCAATTCATGGTCAGTAATTGAAATTTCAGTTCATATTTCGCTATATTTTATATTGTCCATTAAACTATCTCTTATCTCTCCTACGGGTAAGCTTAATTCTAAACTAGTTTGATTATCTTTAATATTGCGAATATAAGTTTCTAGCTCTTTGAAAAAGTTATAACTGTATTTATCTTGCTCTATTAATTTATATTTTAGTTCAATTAACTTAATATCTTTACTGTATTCTTCCTGTATTTTGCTGTTTGCATTATTTATTGATAATATATATGCAATTGCAGAGCTAATTAGTGGCTCATATTCATTTTTAAACATTGAATAACTCAATGGAATTGCATTATTTAAATTGATTCCAACGCTAAGAGCATTTGCACGAGTCTTTTTATTTTCTATTGTATATTTTTGACTAAATTTATAAGAGAATCCTAATGAAATATGTAAGCTAAACTTATCATTTTCTTTCTTACTCTTGGCTTCTTTTGAAGAAATAAGGCTATAATCTTCATTATCTTTTATAGCTTTTAGCACATGTTCCCATGAGCTTATAATATTTGATATATTTGCATATTGTTCAAGTCGTCCATAACGTCCATATACTTTATCTGTTAATAAAGGGGATATTTTAGAATCATCATCAGAATTATGAATTCATGATGGGAAAAGTTTTGAAAACTCATCATTTTGTTTTTTAATTAAAGCCTCAATCTCATTTTTCGTTTCAGTTAAATCACCATTTGGAAAATCAAGAATTGAAATTGCTCCATTACTGTATTGTTTCATATTTTTCAACACGTCTCATAGATTATTATTTGCTAATGTTGCAAACTTAGAATTGTCTTCAACAATATCAGGATCTACTATATAAGCACTTGGAACAACTAGCTTTTTGAAAAGATCTTGAATATTATTTATTCAATATACACTTTGATTTAAGTTTTTATGCTCATAACTTTGAATAATATCTAAAATATATTTAATATAGTTATTTAATGTATAAAGATTAGCTAAATTATTGTTTTTATTAACAAATACAACTTTATATATATCATCCACAAGTTCCTCGTAAAAATCAACTACAACTGCTGATTTATTAAATTCTTGAGTATTGTCTTGTTCAGTTAGAGCATCATATAAGTTTCCAACCAGCATTTTATATCATTGCTTATCACTATATTTTTCATTATATTTTAGTATTGCTTCAACATTTGCTCAATCAATGAAGGCTGAAGCATTAATTGAGATTTTTTTATTGAATTTGGGATTAATTTTGAAGAATAATGAATTAATGTGATTAATGGTTGCAACATTTGATTTTTTAAGTGCATTATAATTAGCAGCTAATTGTGCATTTTTATACAGCTTTTGTCCATTTAATTCTGGCTCCTCTTGATGAGTACATGAAGAAGAAACCATTGGTAATGTGGCAAAAGCGCTAATTGTTGTAAGGCATAAAATAGTCTTGATTTTTTTCATATCCGCTCCCATAAACCTAAAATGTTGAATTTAACTCAAATAAATATTTACTTAGTTTGAACATTAGGCATATAAATAATCTATTTACTTATATTATATTCTTTAAGCTTCCAGCCTACCAGGTGTGTGAAAATTTTCCACATACCTGTGCCTTTAGTATATAGTGCTAAAAGTCCCTATTTTTACATTCATTTAATATTTTTTATTTTTGCAGTGATATAATTTAAATATTAAGCAAAAATGAATATAAAAGTTGTGTTTTAAAGAGATTTCTTATCCCGTTTTGTGCTTAATTTACTAAAAATTAAGGAGGTAATATGGGACATAAAAAAGAATATACAAGACAAAAAATTAAGAGTTCTTTACTTGCTTTCGCATTCTTATATCGGATCAAAAAACCATGACAAAAAATCTTGGTAATGACCATAATTGGAACTGTTATGGGTCTATTTGGAGTGTTACTACTTCAAAATACTGGACTATATGCTCTTGGGTTGGAAGCTTTTGGGCAAGGTATTGGTAGTTTTTTTCTATACTACATTCAATCTAAAAATCCAGACTCTAATTTAGGCTACATTGTCTTTAACCTTTGTTTCTGATTAATTTACTTTATTTTAAACATCCCTCTGTTAGTCTTATCATGAAAGAAGATTTCACATAGCTTTACCATCTATACAGGTTATTACTTATTTATTTTTACATTAGCTGGGGTAATTTTTGGTTTCATTCCTGGAATTAACGAAGTTTATTTATTCACAAACTTAAAAGCTAATTCACCAGCAATTTTTAGTCAAAATGAAGTCCAAGTTGTGCTTTGAAACTATGATAAAGATGCAATTAAACACATGGCTATTTTCTTATATTCACTTTGCTGAGGTATGTTACAAGGAATAGCTGCTGTAGCTTGCATAATTATTGGATCTTCTACTGGTGGTTTTGATATTTATGGAATGTATATTGCCAAAACTAAGCTTAAAGATATTGGTACTGTCTTTCTCTTTTTAAACTTTATTTCATTAACTCTTGCCAACATTATGGGATCTTATATTCCAGCTTCAATGTCACTGGAACAAAAGCCACTAGAAGGAAATAGTCCATGAGCGCTTGATATCTTCTTTAATTTAAACTATGTATCAGGCTTCTTCATGTTATTAATTAATGCCTTTATTGTTAACTTTACTTATCCAAAAAATAAATTAGTGCAAACTCAAATTTTCTGTGATCACCCATTCCAATTAATTGAACAAATTAATAAACTTTCAAATCGTACATATACTTTTTCAATTGTAGAAGTAATTGGTGGATATTCTCGTGCTAAGAAATATATGATTACAACTAATACTCAATATTTAGATGCAGCTGATTTATTCCTGGTAACTAAGAAAATTAATAAAGATTTATTTATTTCAATTCTTGATCTGAAAAAAGGTGATGGTTACATGTTTATCGAAAAATAGTATTGTTCCAACAGGGACAATATTTTCTTTTTAACTAGCTTTTTGGGCCCAAAATTTAAAATTTTATAGAAAAAGTGTTTAGTTTAAAATAAATATGCTATATAATATTAAGCATATGGGGCAGTACTCAAGAGGCTGAAGAGGTGGTCCTGCTAAGACTATAGGGGAGGCAACTCCCGCGGAGGTTCAAATCCTCTCTGTCCCGCCAGTAAACACTAGGAAACTAGTTTTTTTTATGCATTTTTGCTTCAAAAACGAAAATGTGGAACAAAAACTATTTTTCCACAATTCACAAGAATTATTTTCTAAAAAATATTTTTTTGTTCTATAATATAGGTATAAACAACAAACACATACCTTAGAGAGGAATAAAAACATGACAAAAAAAGAATTCATTAACGAAGTATCAGAACGTTCAGAATTTACACCTAAAGATGTAGAAAAAGTATTTGATGCTATGGTTTTTGTTCTAAAAGAACAATTAATTATGGAAGAAAAAGTAAGATTATCACACCTAGGTATCTTCTCTACTTCAATTAAACCAGCTAGAACAATGTCAAATAAATTTAAGAAATCAGCAGATGAACCAGACTACATCGAAGTGCCACAAAGACGTGTTGTAAAATATACACCTTCTAAATACTTACGTGACTTAGTAGACTTCAAAGCTTAATTAAGAATATTTAGACAACCAGGAAACTCAAGGATTAGTTTTCTTGAGTTTTTCTTTATCTCTTGATATGGTATCGACTTATGCATTTGATATTGCGCTAATACATATGGTATATTAACTAAGTAAAATTCGTTATATAGTGAAAAATACACAATAACAAAAGCTATTCCCTTATGAGTCTCAATTAGTTTCAAATAATCTAGCTGGTGGGCTTGAAAGTTACTTAAATCCAAACGATTTTCATTTGTGCTTTTAGCTTCAAAACAAATAAATCTACCTTGATACATGCCTATGTAATCAACTGTAGATTTCTTGAGACTAAAAGTACCAAGAAATTTATTTCTATCGCTACGAATAAGTGCTTTTAATTCCATAGGCGTAGCCTTTTTCTCAATATAAGCAATGTCATTGTTTCAATAATAAGCTAGTGTTTGATTAATAATTGTTTCCAAAAACATCCCGCGATTTTTATTGTTCATATACTAATAAATTAAAAATTAGTTAAAGTGAACTAAAAATGAACTTTTCCTTGCTTTTGTTCACTTTTTGCATAAGAAAATTGCGATTGTAAAGTGAAAAATCTCACAAAATATGCTGCATTTATATTTAGGTTTTAAATTTAAATTTAATAAAATATAGTAAGAAGGTAAAAATGAATAAAATTTTAATAATTGGTAACTGAAAAATGAATTTAACATATACAGAAGCAGAAATGTATATCGCTAAAATTAAGGATCTTTATCAACAAAACGCTTCTGTTTTTAATAATAAAGTTAGTTTTGGAATTGCAGCTCCCTACACATGTTTGCCTGCCTTTAGAAATCTTAAAATAGATAATTTTGTCTTAGTTGCTCAAGATGTCTCAAGCCACCAAGAAGGATCTTATACAGGTGATGTTAGCGCAGCTATGCTTAAGGATTTAAACGTTTCATATGCTATCATAGGGCACAATGAACGCAGAGCACACCACAAGGAAGATAATGCTCTCATTAATGCAAAAGCTAAGCAACTTATAGCTAATGGTATTATCCCAATAATTTGCGTTGGTGAAAACTTACAAGATTTTGAAAGTGGCCAAACTAAAAGTATAATCAAGCAACAAGTTTTGGAATCAATTGCTAATTTACCGTATGATAAATTTGTTATTGCTTATGAGCCAGTTTGAGCTACAGGAACAGGTAAATGTGCTTCATCATGTCAAGCTCAAGAAATTTCTGAATATATCCGTTCTTTAGTGGGCCAAAACTGTCACATTTTATACGGAGGAAGTGTAACTGAAACTAATGTAACTAAACTAATTAACAAAGATGATATCGATGGATTCTTAATTGGCAAGGCTTCATTAAATGTTAAGCAATTTTTTGACATACTAATGGAAGTGGCGCATAATGAAAAATAATAAAATAAAAGTCTTTATCGATTTTGAAGCGATTACCAATAACTTTTTAAAACGCCTACCTGGTAACTTAAATATTCAATTTTTACCTTATTGTTATACGATTGGTATGTATCGTGAAAACAATTTAAATAAAGGTTTTATGACCAAAACCTCAATGATGTCATTTAAGAATTTTAACTATCGTACTTATTTAAATAAGCTTAAAACTAATCTACTAAATGATTTATCTATTTTAGCTAAAGAAGAAATTTCTGCTGCTAATTTAGCTGAAAAAGTTGAATTTTACGGTTGAAACCCTCAAATGGAAAATATCATTTTAAATAAGCTATTTGGGATTAATTGTTTTAACGCTTCAAAATACAATGGTAAGCGTTTATTATCACTTAAAATTGTTGTCCCTCACTTACATAAGGATGATTATTTTATTGCTACTAGAGCCCTATTTGAAGCCAAACAACCTGAAATAGATGCCAGCATCTTTGATGATCCAGGCTTTGCTGCAAGCTTTTTAGGTTTTATTCGTTTTCAATTATTTAATAAGACTAAAAAGTCAACTAATAAACTAAACTTAACTTTACAAGACTTACAAATTATTGATACTGATATTGTTAATTATAATAAGGATGATGTATTAAAATTAGATTATTGTTATCGTAATCAAGATATCATATTGCAACGTTCAAATCATCTCGATACAATTGATTCTAACATTAATAAAACTACTTCAGCTCTGTCTCATCAAAAGAAACTGTTAAATAATTTTGCTAAGTATGCTAAAAAGTATGAAAAAACTCAAGATGATGATTCATTACTTGCACTTGAAAAATATGCAAATGATAAAATTCATGAATGTAACTTGCTGCTAAAATTTATTAAAAATCTCCCTGAAAATGTAGCTTCTCTTGAAGAAGCTATCATGTGAGCTGAATTAAAAATTGAAGCAACTAATGATAAAATTGAACATTTCAAAAAAGAACGTAAAGAATTTTAAATTACTGGCTTGCCAGTATTTTTTTATAAAAAAATGTGCACAAGGCACATATTAATTATTATAGGTATGTTTCACTAGGTTTTAATAATTCAAGAGGGAATTCCACTACAATTTTCTTACCAAATGATTCAAGTTCTACAACAGCAATATCTTTATCAACATCAAGTAAAGCAATAGGTCCAATTTCACCTTTATATGGTCCATTAATTATTTCAACAAGATCACCTAACTTAAGTCCAAGTAAGTTTTTACCTTCATTAAATAATTTTAAGTATTCAGCTTCAGCTTTAATCATTTTTCTAATTTCACTAGCTGAAACTGGAGTTGGTTTAGCTCCTTTTCCTGATGATCCAATAATCCCTGTAACATATTGAGTGTTACGGATAACGTATCAAGCTTCATCAGTCATATCCATGTTAGCAAAGATGTAACCTGGATACATATTTACATATTTAATCTTGTAAGGTTCTCCAATACGTTTCTTTTCCATTTCTTTAGGTGTTAATGTTGGTTTTGAGTACATTTTGAAAGCACCAAATTCTGTAGCTTCTTGATTGAATGAATCAGCAACATTTTCAGCCACAATTCTGTTTTTTAATGCTTCTAGAACTTGTTCTTCTTTTCCACGAATAGTAGAAATCATATATCATTTAAAATTTGTATTCATCTTGTCTCCTTATTTTGCTGCACCGATTGCAGATCATAATGATGTAAATCCGATTGTTACACCATACACAAATAAAGCAAATATTACTGTAAAGATTATTATCTTAGCTAAATTTTTTCAATTTTCTTTTGGTGAAGATCATCTAACACGTTTAATGTCTTTGACAATCTTACGTAAGAAATATCTTTTTTTGCGATTTTTTCATCTTTCTTTTAAAGATGGTTTCTTTTCTTCAACTACTACACTAGTATCAGTCACTTCTGATGTTTCAACTTGTGTTTCATTTTCTAAACTCATTATACTTCCTCTTTATGTAGCGAGTGTACTTTACAGCGTGGACAGAATTTTTTAATTGCAATTCTCTCTGGATTACCTGCACTTTTAACTGTGACATAATTCTTTTTACGACACAATTCGCAAGCTAGTGATACTTTATTATTTTTCATATGTTTATTTTATCATAAGTTGCAAAAATTGCTTGTTTTTAATATAAAACTTTATAAGTTTTATCCTATTTTGCACAAACTAGCCATTTTTGTTTAAAATGTAGAAATTTTTTCATTTTTCTAATCCTAAAAAATAGGCCTAAACAATTGAAAAATTCACTTGAAATATTATTTTTTTGTACTAGAATTAATATGTAATGGTTAATGTAACATATAAAAAGACTGAACTGAAATATGGATTCAGTGACTTTATTAGTCTATTACACATTTTAACAATTTTAGGGCACAAGAATACTGCTATGAGTAGCTCTGAAATTGCTAAAAATGCTAACATTAATCCTGTTAAAGTCAGATTAATATTGCAAGCAATGGATGACAACAATTGGATTAAAAAGAGTCGAGGTCGTAAAGGAGGGTATGCCTTGAATGTAGGGCTAAAAGACATCAAATGTAGCGACTTGCTTGATGTTTTAGACCTAAAGTTACTAAATAGAACTTGGGCGAGTGGTCTCAAGGATTCTGAATGCGTGATCTCACGAAATATAGAAGCAGTAGAACAGGATTTAATAAACTCATTAAATAATGTTATATACGAAAATTTAAAAAACAAAACACTAGAAGATATTAAAGAAGATGTCTTATCTAGGGAGGCTTAATATGTTAGATATTGAATATGATGTAATTATTATTGGTTGAGGAAAAGCAGGAAAAACTCTTGCAACAAAATTATCAGCTAATAAACAAAAAGTTGCTCTTATTGAAAAAGATATAGATATGGCTGGGGGAGCATGTATTAATGTGGCTTGCTTGCCTACAAAAGCTCTAATTCACAGTGCTAAAATTAGACAACAAGCCGAAACCCACAATCTTAATATGACTTGAAAAGAAAAAGAAGCATATTATAGAACAGCGCAAAGATATAAAAGAGCATTTATTAAGAAAATGCATAATGACAGCTATGATCAAATTATAAGTAGTGAAAATGTTGACTTATATGTTGGAGCAGCTAGTTTCCTTGATCAACATACAATTCTTATTGAAACTCAAAATAAATTAATTAAAATTCGCGGAAAGAAAATTGTTATTAATACAGGTTCTAAACCTGTTAGATTAGATTTAGATATTAAATCTAAAAACATTTTTTACTCAGATGCAATTTTAGAATTAACTGCATTACCAAAAAGATTACTTGTAGTTGGGGCTGGTTTTATTGGTCTTGAATTTGCAAGTATGTATAATAACTTTGGAAGTAAGGTAACAGTTTATAGTAAACTACACAATTTCCTTCCTTCAGAAGACTACATGGACTCATATAGTATTAAAGAAACAATGCAAACTCAAGGAATTAACTTCGAAAATGATGCCGAAATTATTGCTATTAAAGACTACAGCAGAGGCACAAAAGTTACAGCTATCATTGATGGCCAAGAAGTCGAAGAAATGTATGATGCAGTTTTAGTTTCAATTGGACGTGAACCAAACTTAGATCGTTTAGGACTAAGTAAAGCTGGTGTTATTACCGAAAATGGCGCAATTAAAGTTGATGAAAACTTAAAGACTACAGCTGACAACATTTGAGCTGTTGGTGATTGCAAGGGTGGTCCATTCTTCACATATGTATCACTAGATGACTCTAGAATTGTATTACCTCAATTATTAGATAAAACTAATGAACGTAACCTTGGTAATCGTCCACCAATTCCATTCTGTTTATTCATCGACCCAGCCTACGCACGTGTAGGAATGAATTGTAAAGAAGCTGATGCCAAAGGTATCAAATATGAAGTTAAACAATTAAATACATCATCAATTCCAAAAGCTAAAACAATACATGAAACATTTGGATGAAATAAAATACTTGTAGATAGTGAAGGCTACATCATTGGAGCGACATTATTTAATTATCAAGCTGATGAAATGATTAACCTTATTTCATTAGCTATTGCTAAGAAAATTAAATATGATGAATTAGCTAACTTTATTTACACTCATCCAACCTTTACTGAAAGCTTAAATATATTTGGATAAGAAAAAAGCACAAACGTGCTTTTTTATATCTCTTATTCATTTACTGCTGGTTGCATAGCTTTTTTGCTTACAATAGCTTGATAAAGTTTGTATCCTTCAACACAAATTGTAAGTACAAATGCAAGTAAAATTGGAATTAATCAATAAACAACTGAATATGAATAGCTAATACTTAATAAATCAACATTTCCAAATAATTGGTTAATACCTGGAATAAAGGCTGATCCAAGCATACAAATCATACTAAAGCTACTTGCTAAGTAAACTAATTTGTATTTAGCTAGAGAACATTTAAAGATACTATTTTTTGACATTAAGTTTAGTGAGTTAATACTTGATCCAACTCCTAAAGTAATAAAGGCAGCAGAAGATGTTAACATAACAAAATCTTTTCCATTTATACCATGGCTAGAAGCATATAGTCCTACAATTAAGTAAGAAAGCAATGCAGCAAGAGAAAGAATTACACTGTGAATAATTAGACGTTTGCCAAGTCCATCAGCAAAAATGCTTTGGTTTTTATTAATTGGCTTATGGTTCATTACATCCGCATCACTAGGCACCATTCCAAGTGCAATAGCTGGTAATCCATGTGTTAATAAGTTAATTCATAATAGTTGGGCTGCAGTTAGAACAATAAATTCTTCACCACCAATTGCATCTTTAAAGATAAATCTAAAGGCAAATAGTCCAACTAACATAACAATAATTTCAGTTAATGAAGAAACTAGTAAGTTTAAGATAACTGTTTTAATACGTATAAATGTTTCTCTACCTGATTTAACCGCACGCACAATAGTGTTAAAGTTATCATCAGTTAAGATAACATCAGCAGCTTGTTTTGAAACATCAGTTCCAGTAATTCCCATAGCACAACCAACATCACTAGCTTTTAGGGCTGGAGCATCATTTACCCCATCTCCTGTCATAGCAACCACTTGGTTATGTGCTTGTCAAGCTTTAACAATTCTAAGCTTGTCAGATGGATTTACTCTAGCATAAACTGAAATATGTTGTACTTGTTGAGTTAATTCTTCATCACTCATATTTGCTAGTGTAGTACCATCAATAGCTTTATCACCTTCTTCAAAAATACTTAAACTACGTGCAATTGCTACAGCTGTAGTTAAGTGATCTCCAGTAATCATAACTGTCTTGATACCTGCACGTTTAGCTTCTTCAATGCTTGCTTTAACATTTGCTCTAGGTGGATCAATTAATCCAATTAAACCTGAGAAAATAAAGTCATGTTCATCTGCAAGAGTAATAGTTGATACATCTTCTGGTAGCATTTTGTAAGCTACTGCAATAACTCTAATTGCATCATTAGATCATTCTTCGTTCATTTCACGAACATTAGGGTCTAATTTAGCACATTTACCAAAGATAACATCTGGTGCCCCTTTAGTAATTAAAATCTTTTGTCCATTAGGTGCCTTAATAAGCACTGACATCATTTTACGATCACTATCAAAAGGTAACGCTGCTAGCTTTTCAAATTTTGAATAAAACTCTTCTTTTGAATTTCCTTTTTCAAGTCCAAATCTTAAAATAGCTGTTTCAGTAGGATCTCCTACTTCTACATAATTACCATTTTCATCTAAAGTAACTTGTGCATCAGTACATGCTACAAAGCTACCTAAAGTTTGTGATTTAGTTAAATCTTGTACTCCTTGAGCATCATAGAATTTAACCACTGTCATTTTATTTTCTGTTAATGTACCTGTTTTATCTGAACAAATAATACTTGTTGATCCAAGGGTTTCAACTGCTGGGAAAGCTTTAATAATAGCATTTTCCTTAGTCATACGTGAAACACCAATAGCTAGTAGCACAGTAGTAAAAGTAATTAATCCTTCAGGAATAGCAGCTACAGCAAGTGAAATACCTATAATAAAGGCATTTGAATATAATTGAGGGTTGGATCATTCACCACTAAAGGCTCCAGTTAAAATAATTTGAATTATAGTTGAAGCAAATAGTAAGATAATCCCTGAAATTCCAAAGATTTTAGATAACTTATCTAATTTAATTTGTAAAGGTGTTTTTGGAACTTCTTGTTCTTGAATACTTGAGTTGATTTTACCAACTTCAGTATCTTTTCCAATTTTTTGTACTAAGGCAATTGCTCTACCTGTAACACAATATGTACCTGAGAAAATAGTATTATATCTATCTCCTAGTGGTAATTGTTCAATATTAGCAATTTCACCTACTCTTTTTTCAACAGCTAAAGCTTCTCCAGTGATAGCTGATTCAACCACACTAAAGCTAAAAGCTTCAACAATTTTAGCATCTGCTGAAATCATATCTCCAGCTTCAATTACAATTAAATCTCCAACTGTAACTTGAGAAGATGGGATTGAAACCATTTTACCATCACGAATAACTTTAGCATATAGTTCATTACTTTTAGCTAAAGCCCGGACAGCTTGATCACTTTTTATCTCTTGATAGGTACCAAGCATAGAGTTTAGGGCAACTACTATTAAAATGATAAATGGTTCGATATATGCAATTGCAATTTGTCCATTAGTTTCGAAGTCACCATGCACGTGTTCATAAATTGTAACCCCAAAAGAAAAGGCAGCTGCAATTAATAACAAGATAATCATAAAGTCTTTAAATTGAGCTAAAAAGATCACGAAAACACTTTTACGCTCTTTGGCTTTAATTGTATTTTCTCCTAAAGAAGCAATTCTTGCTTGTGCTTCTTCTTGAGTTAAACCAGACTTCAGGTCTGTATTTAATAAATTCTCCATTTATTTATATCCTTTCTAAAAACATGATAATTATATTATTTATTTAATTCTTGCATATTAAAGAATTGCTTAATATCGTATCAATCTGGATCGTTTAAGTTCTCTTCATAATTATCAGCAGTTCTTATATATAAAGTATTATCTTTATCTCTAACAAATGCAGTTTTAAGGTTATATTTTTTACTTTTGCAATCATTGTTATATCATTTTTCGTAACGTTTTAATGTGGCATATTTTTGAGCACTAAATGGATCAATATTTTTGCTTTCACCTTGGAAGCTTTCTCCCCCTTTAGCCTCTATAATTCAAATAGTGCCTTTACTATCTTCAAGAATATAATCTGGATAGAAAGCTTGAAGTCTTTCTAAACCTTCTTTTTTGATAATTAAAGAAAAGTAAGGTTTCCCTTTATCTCCATTTTTGTAATATCACTTAATGTGCTTATTACTTTGACAAAACATTTCAAAAAGGTGTTCAGGCAATGATCTAATTTTATTTTTAGTTGTTGCCATACTTGCATCATATTCTTCATAAACATTTTTAGTGAAAACTTTTTTATCCTTAGAAGTAGAGTCATAAACAATTTCATCTTTTGTAGGAATATATCAGTTGCTTCTAACAATATCTTCATCAGATTCAAACAAATTGTAATTATTTACAATGTTGGCTTGAGTTGTAAATTCTTGAAAATCACTAGCTAATTTATTAACATTGTTAATTAAAAAGATTTGTGGTTTAGCTAGGCCTATTTCGATGATTTGATATCTTTCTAAATATTCATTGGCTCTTCTTGAGCTAATTAAAGTATTGAGCATATTTTTTAATTGCTTACCATCAAATCCTAGGATGTTTCTCAATTTATCAATTGCATGAGTTTCGTCGTTGTGATTTGCAGCTGTATTATAGTGATAACGAACATCTTTACGCACTAAAACATCATCAATCATTCCGGATAACTCTTGAACTTGTCCTTGGCGCATATCATCATGGATGAATTTTGTATCAATAATGTATCCATTATCTGCTAATTTCTTAGCATTTTCTTCTAAATCTCTGGTTAATTTATACTTTTCTTTTAAAAATTTATAAATAAGCTTTGAAGTGTGAATTCATTGATCATCATCATGTGCTGATGTACGTAAACTTCTTTCTTCTTTCACTAATGTAAACTTATTAAATTCAGGTTTAAGATTTACTCTTGCTACTTCAACGCCATTTGCTTGCATTAAGACATTATCTTTAAATTTAGCATCAAAAGTATATAAGAAACAATTATCAATTTTATCATCATCAAAATGTCTTTGTGATGGCATTCTTCTGATTCTTCCTATAGTTTGGATTTCGAAGTTTTCTGCCATGTTATCTCTTAATTTAACTAAAATTTTGGCTCTCGGGCAATCTCAACCAGTTGCTGTAGCTTGTTTAAAGATTAAATATTCAACTGCTGAATTATTTTTTTCAATACCTTCAATATTTTGTTTATCATTGTCAAGTCAAATTGCTAATTTACCATTTTCAACACTTACTCCCATCTTATCAAAAAGATTTTCTTGCATGTAACGAATTAATGAATCACTTTTATTTGGTATTTGAACTATAACAAGAGGATTAATTCTATATTGAGAATCAATGCTTTCATATGCTTTAACTATTTCTAATCTTTTTTGTTCAGCAGCTTTTATCAAAATAAATGCTTCGTTTTCAAAATCTTCTAAAGCTTCTTTTGTATTTACATCAGGATTTATGTATATAGAGCGAGTTATAAGTTCAGAATCAATAACTTCTTTATCTGTTATTTCAATGTACTCTTGACCTTTTGCTGCTTTTGCAGTAGCAGATATTCTAATTTCTTTAAATGGTTTAATATGATCGTGTAAGAAATCAAAAGCTTTTTTAGTTTGGTTAACATGTTCTTCATCAACAATAACTATAAATTTGTAACCATTATCTCTAGCCTTAAGGGCTTGATCATGAATATTATAATATTCAGCTTCAGCTATAGCTTTATTTCCTTTTTTAGTAATCTTTTCTCAGTTAATGAAATATGTTGTATCAGGTACAAAACCATTATTTAATATGTCTTGAACATCACCACAGTCATATTCGGGATAAAACTTAATCATTTTTCTTTTAGATTGTTCTTCTAATGATCCAGCACCTGGTGCTAGTCATAGGAATATAAATTCCTTGTTTACATCATTATTTATGACATTAGCAATCATTTGTAACATCATTAATGTTTTTCCTGATCCAGTAGGTGATTTTATAACTAATGATTTCTTATCTTTGTTAGCAA
Source organism: Mycoplasma milvi (assembly GCF_048284715.1). Lineage (NCBI taxonomy): Bacteria > Bacillati > Mycoplasmatota > Mollicutes > Mycoplasmatales > Mycoplasmataceae > Mycoplasma > Mycoplasma milvi. Next base: position 215,782 of record NZ_JBLWAH010000001.1, read on the forward strand.
GTACAAAATTTGTTGTATTTTCAATTGTTTTTTCTTGAAATCTTTTTCATTTTATATTTATCATAAGTAGTCAGTCTCTTTCAATTCTTTTTCATAGTAATTATCTGGAATAATAATGATTTTGTTTTTAATATGATCATAGACCTTAGATTTATATGGGTCAACTTTGTTTTCATTCATAAAGATCACAGTAGCATTTAATAAATCATCTTTATTAGCATTTTCTAATTCATCTTGGCTAGTTATAAAGAAAATTTCTTTATTATCAATTAATTTTCCTAATTCTAACTGTGATAGTTGCTTTGAAGATCCTTCTAGTTGATCTAAATATCTTTGGTCGTAATTTGAAACAATAAACTCATCCTTATTAATTGTTTCGATTTGTTGATATATCAAGTTGTGAGGTAATTCATCTTGAATATTACTTAATCTTTTAAAAGTAACATTTTCACATATGTTATTTTCATTATTTGTACATAAAATATAGGTTCTATTTCCACCATCTTCGGCATTTAGCTTAGCAACAGCATGTCCTGTTGTACCTGATCCAGCAAAGAAATCAAGAATAATTGACTCTTTTTTGTCATATGCAACCATATTAAGTAAGTAAACAATTAAACTAACTGGCTTAGGATATGAAAACTCAGAGTTATCATCTAATATTTTTTTTAGTTCCATTGTTGCTGTAAGTGTATATCCAACATTGTCACTTATTGTTATAGACTTTTTAGGAATTGCTACCTCATTCTTTTTCTCTTTAATGTATCTTAACCTAAGTAATTCAGTTTTGGAAATAATTATGGTTCCATTATTTAATTCTGTTTCTAGTTTGCTTTGAGTTCATTTTCAGCGTGCTCATATAGATACTCCATTTGAATTGTAATTGTTATTTATAACAATTTCATCTTCTAGTTCAAAGAAATCATCCTTGAAAGGCTTAATAGAGCCTTTTGAATGATTAACAAACTTAATGGTACCTTTAGGAAAGAATAATTTTGAATATTTATTGGGCTTATTGATTAGAGAACTATCACCCATTTCACTTGTTATAGCCCCCATCAACTTACCATTAATCTTATTTTTATTATTTGAATACGCAAGGACATACTCATAATCTCTTCTGACAAATTTTGAAAGTGATGATCCCCCAGCAGCTTTATTTCATAAAAAGTTTTCTATAAAATTATTTTCGTTAAAAATATCATCACATAATAATTTTAATTGTGCATATTCATTATCATCTATGCTTATAAAAATTACACCATTTTCAGTTAGTAAAGTCTTCGCTAGTTCTAACCTTTTCTTCATAAAAGATAATCATTTTGAGTGTCTAAAAGTGTCCTCCGAATCAACATACGCATCATTATAAATAAAATCCTTATTACCAGTATTGTAAGGAGGATCAATATAAATTACATCAATTCTATTTCTGTGCGTTTTTTGAAGCAATTTTAGCGCTTGATAATTATCTCCCTCAAGCAGATAATTTAATTCCTTTGCATTATTATTTGCAATGATTAAATCTTTTTGTTTTAAAGTTAATATTGAATCATTAGTTTCTTTAACAATATCTTCTTCTTTTTCTTCAAAAACGAGCCCGTATTTTTTTGTATGTAATGATTCTCTAATGAGAGCAAAAATATCACGTTGCTCTTGTGTTAATGAATCAGTTTCTTCTTGTTGTTTTAATCAATTTAAAATAATTTGTTTCTTTTCATTATTCATAACTTACCTCACAGCATAAATTTATAATTTAATTTTATTAAATTATTTCTTTAATGAGTCAAAAAAGCCTAGTTATTACACTAGGCAATCATTATAATAATTCAATTCCTTTGACACGCATTTCTTCACGATATTCTTCAGGCCAGAATGAAGCTTGAACTTCACCAATGTGAGCTTTTTCAAGTAAGTACATTGAAACACGACTTTGTCCAATTCCTCCACCAATAGTTAAGGGAAGTTTATGATCAATAACATGTTGGTGGTAAGGAGAAAGCTTTCTAACATCTTCCTTGCTTAATCCACTTTGTTCAACTAAAGATTGATCATTAACTCTAATTCCCATTGAAGAAAGTTCAATAGCTTGATTAATAACATTTGAATAAACAATTAAATCTCCATTTAATTTTCAATCATCATAATCAAATGCTCTAGCTGAATGAATTAATCCTGATTCCATTGGATATCCAATTCCATAAATAAAGACAGCACCATGTTCTTTTGCAATTGCATTTTCTCTTTCTTTAATATCAAGGTTTGGATATAAGTTTTCTAATTCTTGAGCTGAAATAAAGAAAACTTCTTCAGGCATTTCATCCTCAAGTTGATAGTATTTAAGTTTTAAAAGTTTTTTAGTTACTTTTAAAGAATCATAAATTAATTTAACTGTTTTCTTTAAGTATTCTAAATTACGATCTTGAGGTAAAATCACTAGCTCTCAGTCTCATTGGTCAACATAATATGAGTGTAATAAGTCAAGATCTTCTTCTTTTCTAATTGCATTCATATCAGTATATAAACCTTCATAAGGTAAGAAGTTATATTGTTTTAACGCATCTCTTTTTCATTTTGCAAGTGAGTGCACTACTTCCAACCTTTCATCTTTATCTTTAGGCAAGAATCATACAGGTTCTTCACCATTAAGCCCATCATTTAATCCGGAAGATTTAGATACAAACAGTGGGGCTGTTGCCCTTGTAAGGTTTAGGTGGACTTTTAATTGTTCTTGAAAGTATAATTTTAAGTCCTGAATAGCGCTTTGAGTTTGTCTAACATTTAATTTTGAATGGTACATTTTTTTATTTCTCCTAATATATAGTTACAAATAATTATAAACTTTATACTCAAAGCTTATTGAAAATATTTGATTAAATGTCTGAATAATATTATTTCTCAATATTAGTTTCCTCAAGTTGTGCTTGATATTCCTGAACTTTTTGCAGTGTACTAATTAAACTATTTCCTGATAAAAATTCAATATGATCTAAAGGTAAATTATTAATAAATTGCATTATTTCTTTTTCTTTACTGTTTAAATTATTAGCTGACTTTTTATTAAGTTTTTCTTTTAAATCTAATGCTATTGTTTTAATATTTTCAGCCTCTTGTAATATTTCTTTATAAGATCTTTTAAAATCTTCAAACATTTCACTATATTGAGTTTGTATTGTTCTTAATTGTCCCAAAGTCTTATTATTAAAATTTTGAGATAAAATTTTTTCAATTTCATTAAATCTAACTAGTAAATTATGACTTCCACTTGAAAATAAAGGTTGATTAATTTTATTAGCATAATTATTAATTTCCTTTTTGCCTTGAACAGATAATGTATTAATTAAATCATTACGATCTTTTAAATTTTGTTTGATTTCTTGTTCTATTTCAGTAAGCCTATTAACCAATTCATTCATTTCAATAATTGAAATAACATTTGTTGATTGGTCCTTTAAATTATTTATTTCACCTTTTATTCCAATAGCATAGTCATTATCATATTTTTGAATCTTATTTAAGTTTCTGCTAATGCTTTCAATTTGATTATCTACCATTATTCTTAATGTATTTAGTTGTTTCTTTTTATTCAATTGTTCTTGGTCAATTTTTTCTTTGGCTATTTTAACTTTTTCAATTTGAGCGCTTATTTCTTTTTGTAACTTAATAAGCTCATTATTTGGAATATTTAAATTATTTACACCATCTAAGTACTCTATTAGTTCAGAATAAAGATTATTTTCACCATTTTTATATATATCTTTATTTAATGAAGTTAATAAATTAGTTCTTGCATTATTTAAAATACTTTCAATTTGCTTAACCGCAACACTTCGTATCGAAAGATATTCATTGCACTCTTGCATTAATTGTTTTAATTGTTCAATTCTTTCTTTTATTTCCTCTATTCCTAAGCTAGATAAATTATCAGCTATTTGGTTTATTTGAGCAGAATATTTGTTACTTGAATCAACATCATATAAGTCAATTTTAGTTATTAATTCTAAAGCTAGTTTTTTTAAATTAGAAAAAGTATTAAACTCTAAATTTTTTAATTCCTCAGGTGTCATGCTTGTAACTTGAATTTGATTTTCCAAGTCTTTAACCGTGTTTAATAATTCTTTAATTTTTTGGATTGAATTTAAACTATTCTTAAAATGTAATACATTGTTTTGTAATTTACTTTGCAAGATTTTTGCCTCTTGAGGTCGTGTTTTATTTAGAGCCACCAGCTGAGCTTGCACTACATCTATTTCACTATTTAATTTATTTAAGTTTTCATTAATCAAAATATCAGCTGTCTGTTGTTGTTTATCTAGTTCTTCAATTTTTAAATTTAATGATAATAATTTATTTTTTAATATTTCAATACTAGTTTGAGAAATATTAAGTTTAGTTATGGATGAAATCAATTTATTAGCTTGGTCAACATATCCTAATAATTCATGAGCTAATATGGGTTTAGCATTTATGTTGTTAATCATTTTATTAATTAAATTGACTTTATCAGTAATGCTACTTGTTAGGTTTTGATGTTGATTTATTATTTCTTCAACCTCAAAAATATATGTAGAAATTTCTTGTAATGTTTTATTATTATTTTTTGTCATTTCTTTTATAACTTTACTGTATTTTTGATATTGGTTAGGCTCAACCTTTTCAAGCAATTGTATTTTATCAATTAATAATTTCATTTGTTTATCTTCAGGAGTTGAAGATTCTGTATTATTACAAGCTATTATGGTAGAGCTCAATATTGTTGGTACACAACTCACTAAGATAAAATTAAAAATTTTTTTCATTAACACTCCTTAAATCTAAGTTTATTCTTTTTATAAGTATAATTGTACTATATCATTTATTACTTTATAGCAATATATATTTTTTATTAGTAAAGAAAAAAGACTGTTTTAGACAGTCTTTTAACATATGGGGCGAATGACGGGATTCGAACCCGCGAATGACGGGACCACAACCCGCTGTGTTAGCCACTTCACCACATTCGCCAATTAGCACATATATTATAACTAAAAGAAGTAATTTTCCAAATGGTTTTTTTGCCTATTTTTAAGGGCTATAAGTTATTAATTTAATGCACTATTTAATTTCTTCTCGTTTAAGCTCTTTGTATTCTCCTGGAGCTAGGTCTAAATTATCTAATGATAAGGTGCCAAAGCATTGACGATGTAACATTACTACTTCATTTCCAAATTTTGCAAACATTCTTTTCACTTGATGATATTTACCTTCACTAATAGTTAAATGCACAAAAGTTGGATTAATAATTTCTAATTTAGCTGGTTTTACTTTTTCACCCTGTCCTAATTCAAAGCCAGAAGCAAAAACTTGCACTAAGTCAATTGGGCATGGATCTTTTAAAGTTACATAATAAGTTTTATTGACATGTTTTTTGGGTGCAAGCAATTGATGAGTTAACTCTCCATCATTAGTAATTAGAAGTAAACCTGTAGTGTCTTTGTCCAATCTTCCTACAGTATGTATATCCTTAATTTGATTTATATTGCTATCTAATATGTCAAAAACTGTTTGATGCTTGTTATCATAATTAGCACAAATATACCCTGCAGGTTTATTTAAAGCATAATAATGATACTTAGGGCCAAGACTTAATTCTTGTCCTTGATACGATACTATATCGTTAGGATTAATGTCCATATTATGAGTAATAGTTTCACCATTTAGAGTTACTAGTTTACTTTTAAGCACTTTGGAAGCTTGTGATCTACTTAGTCCTAGACATTGGGCTAAAAATTTATCTAATCTTATTTTACTTTGCATTATTTAATTAGTAAGTTGTATAAATTACGCTTATACACTTCTACTCCTGGTTGTGAAAATGGGTCAATATCATATAAGTAGGCAATAGCAATTGTTACAATTTGCATTAATGCAATTAAGCTAGCAAGTGCAACTTCAGAATAGTCATTTAATTCAAGTTTAATATCAAAGTCATTTTGAATGCTATGAATTTTATCCTTGTTATTTAAAGCCTTAATTTGCTCTTTATTACCTAAAAAATTAAGCACATCATATTGTTGCATATTGATATCTAAAACATCTTGATTGAGATCTTTACTCCGTGAAATAAAGGTAGTAAAAATAAAATTATTATTTAAGGAGTTAAAATTTTCAAATGCACTATAATCAAATAATTGTTCAAAAGCCACTAGGCCTTTTTGGTTTTGGTTTAATGAAGTATTAGTTAGTAAACTTAAGTATTTTCCCATTGCCATTAAGCTAGGATCGTTTACCAGTAAGTAATTCACATTGTGTTTTAAAGCTCGTGAAATATAGTGAATATAGCTAGCTAGAACTAAAGCCACATTATGTTCAATATTTTGATTATTAACAATATCTTTAAAGGTTGCAATATAAGCATTAAAAGCTTCTTGCATATTTATTCCACTAGCTAGTAGTGGAAAAATACAGGTAGCTTCAAATAATCCACTGTAGCGACATGGTAAAGGAGCTTGCATATTAAATAAAGTGTACTTATTTAATCCAGCCATTTTGTTGAGTACATTTTCATGAATATCAGTAGTTATATAAATTAAATCAATAAGCATAATTGGATCAAGTCCTTGAGCTTTTAAATTATCAGTTAGCATTTTACGATATTCACGAAAGGCAATGGCACTTTCAAGTGAAATTCCTGATTTAGAAATATAGTTAATTGCAAAGATTTCATCCTTAAGTTGATATAAGGAAGCTACTAATTCTTCTGGATTAATATTACCTTGTGTAAAAATTAATTCAATATCTGGTTTTAGATTGCTATATTGATTATAAAAAACATCATATAAGGCTTTGGTTAAAATATAAGATTCTCCATCAGCTATAATAACCATCTTATTAATTCCATTGCTTTTTAAAAAGGATACAGCAGAAGAAAATTCCATTTTATGTTCATCTCAATACTTGCATGCATAAGTTAAAAAGTCAAATTCATATTCAGGATCTTGCCCTTTTAGTAAGTCAAAAATCCCTTCCATTTTATTTAAATTATGGATAAACTTTTTATCTTTTTTAGCACTAGCTAAGTTCTTTATTTCAACATTTAAGGCTGATAAATTCATATATACTCCTATTAACTTAAATTTTATCAATATATTTTTAGAAGCAATTAAATAAAGTAAATTTATAAAAAAGATATACCCGAAGGTATATCTCAAATTATTGAATGTATTATTCTTCTACCACTTCAGCAACATCTTCATCTGAGTTAGCTTGTGTGTTAGCATTTGCACTTGCATTTGCGTTTTGTTGAGCAGCAGCATTAGCAAAGTTCTTAATTACTTCTTCCACTTGGTCTAATTTTACTTTTAAAGCTTCAATGTCTTTTTTAGCAATTAAGTCTTCTAATTCTTTAACAAGTTTATCTGATTCTTCTTTTGCTTTAGGGTCCATCTTGTCACCTTGTTCAGCATTAGCTTTCTTAATTTGGTCAATTAGAGATTCAGCTCTAACAATTGTTTCAGCTTCTTCTTTACGTTTCTTATCAGCTTCTTTGTTTAATTCAGCTTCTTTGATCATTTTTTCGATTTCAGCTTCTGAAAGTTTAGATGAGTTTTGAATTGTAATTGATTGTTCTTTGTTTGTTTTAACATCTTTAGCAGTTACTGTAGTAATTCCGTTAACATCAATTGAGAAACTTACTTCGATTTGAGGAATTCCTCTAGGAGCAGGTTCAATTCCTGTTAAATTGAATTGTCCAAGCAACTTGTTGTCATTTGCCATTTCTCTTTCACCTTGCACAACTCTAATTGTAACTTCAGTTTGGTTATCTGCAGCAGTTGAGAAGATTTGTGATTTTGTTACAGGGATTGTTGTGTTTCTTGGGATTAAAGGAGTAGAAATTCCTCCAAGTGTTTCAATTCCAAGTGTTAAAGGTGTAACATCAAGAAGTAAGATATCATTAATATCTCCAGCTAATACAGCACCTTGAATAGCAGCACCAATTGATACAACTTCATCAGGGTTAATTGATCTGTTAGGTTCTTTTCCTAATGTTAAACGTACCATTTCTTGTACAGCTGGCATTCTTGTTGATCCACCAACAAGTAATACTTCATCAAGATCTTTAGCTGTAATTCCAGCTTCTCTTAAAGCATCTTCAATAGGTTTTCTTGTTCTGTCAAGTAAGTGTGAACTCATTGCTTCAAATTCACTACGTTTTAATTCTAATTCAACGTTTAATGGTCCAGCAGCTGTAACAGCTAAGAATGGAAGGTTAATTGTAGCTGTTGATTGGTTTGAAAGATCAATTTTAGCTTTTTCAGCAGCTTCTTTTAATCTAGCCATAGCCATTTTATCGTTTCTTACATCATATGAGTGTTCATCTTTAATTTTCTTGATTAATCATTCAACGATTTCGTGATCTCAATCATCCCCTCCAAGGTGGTTATCACCACTAGTTGAAAGTACTTCGAATGTTCCATTTTCAAGTTCTAGAACTGAAACGTCAAATGTACCACCACCAAGGTCATATACTAACACTTTCATTGATTTGTTAGTTTTTTCAAGTCCGAATGCTAATGCAGCAGCAGTAGGTTCGTTAATAATTCTTAATACATCAAGTCCAGCAATTTTACCTGCAATTTTTGTAGCTTCACGTTGAGCATTGTCAAAGTAAGCTGGTACAGTAATAACTGCCTTTGAAACTTTTTTACCAAGTTTTGCTTCAGCATAATCTTTCATGTATGAAAGAATCATTGCTGAAATTTCTTCTGGTTTGTAGTCTTTTCCATTTACATGTACAGTTTTATCTGTTCCCATTAATCTTTTAATTGATACAACTGTGTTTGGGTTTGTTTCAACTTGTCTTTTAGCAGCATCCCCAACAATAATTTCGTTTCCTTTGAAAGCAACTACTGATGGAGTTGTTCTTTTACCATTTGGGTTTTCTAACACAACTGGTTGTTTATTTTCCATAACTGTAACAACAGAGTTTGTTGTTCCTAAGTCAATTCCTAATACTATTTCTTTTGCCATAATATAGCCTCCTAAAATAAAATTAATTATTTAAGTTTAGGTAGATTTTCTTTATTTCATCCCCTTGAACTGATAATATTATACCACCATTTTAGCAAACACAATACTTATTTGCTAATTTTTTTTAATTATTTTTTTAGCTATTTTTTACTACTATTACACCAGCAGGTTTCACAAGTCGATCATCAATTGAAAGACCTAGACGCACTACACGAACAATGGTATTATTAGCTTTTGTTTCATCAGCTACAAAATCCAAAACTTCTTCTTGCTCTGGATTAAATTCACTCCCAATTTCAGGTTGGATAATGAAAGCACCGTGTTGTTCTAGTAAGTTAGTAAATTGTTTAGCTACAATACTAAATCCATAACAATAGTTTTTAACAACTGCATTATCTGAATTTGCTCCAGCATTAGTTGCAGCTAAAAAGTTGTTAAAAGGTTCAATAAAATCTTCTAAGAAACCTTGTAAAGCATATTTTTTAATTTCTGCTTTTTCATGTTTCATTTTTGAATGCAAATGAGCTTGTTCAGCTTCAAGTTTTTCCTTTGCTTTAGTTTGTAAGGTTTCAAGTTTTTCCTTATACATGTATTCATCAAGCAAGATCTTATGTTCTTTTTCGGCTAGTTTTGCTTTTAAAGTGTCAATTTCAGCTTTTAAATTTTCCACTTCTTTGCTATTTATAGCTTCATTTCTTTTATGATGACTGTAAGTAACTTGCACTTCTTCAATAATTACTTTAGCATTCTTACCTGCTAAAGCTTCTATAGGATAATTTTTAGCAAAACTTAATTTAACTTCTAAACTAGGTTTTACTTTACGATTAATTAAATATTCATCAAAGTTAGGAAGATATTGTTCTTTTCCTAACTCAATGCTACATTGTTTAGTGTATTCTGCAATGATTTCATCATTAATAAACAATGTAAAGTTACCTTTAACTATATCACCAACATTTAGTTTTGTATTATTCATTTTTATCTTCCTTCTTTCTATTTAAGTAATTGTCTAAAATTTTGATAGCTGAACGCATCATATCATAGTTTGATGTAGTTGCTCCAACTACTGAAATTTCAGTGATCTTATCACCTGATTCAATTTTCTTAGACATATATGCACCAGAATCATCAATCATGATCTTGATTTTTTCATTTTCTTCAAGTTCACTTTCAATGCTTTCTCAAACTGAGTGGTTTTCAATAAGTTCGATCATCTTATTTAAGTTTTCTCTATCAATTTTAGGGCTAAGTATGATGTTATTTTTACCATAGATATTGTTTCTTGATTTTGTTCGAATTCCAATATTATGGAAGACGTCTTCAACAAATGAATTAATTAATTCTTGATACTTCTTAACTGATTCAGCAAGCACATCTTTGAGCAATTCTAAACGCATTGGTATTTCTTGCAGTGGTGTATTAATCAATCTTTCTTTAAAAATCTTAATTGCAATTCTAACATCATTCATTTTGAAGTCTTTATCACTGATATTAAGAATTTTTGAAAATACTTCACCTGAAGAAATAACCATTACAATTGTTGCTTTAGTATCACTAAGTGCTACTAAATCAATACTTTTAAGTTCCATATCATGCACATTTGACTCAGTTGTTATCATAGTTAATCCAGTCATATCTGAAATAATTTGGGCAGCTTGATCCACTGTCTGGTCAATTGCAACATTTTTATTTGCTAGTATAGCATCAAGTTTATCTTCAAAACGAGTTGTTGTTAAAGCACTTAAATGTTTTGCGTAATAGTTTAATCCTTCAATAGTAGGTATTCTTCCACTGGTATGCGCTTCTTTTTTAAGAAAACCAAATTCCTCTAAATCATTCATCATATAACGCATTTTAGCACTTGAAAAATTAATCTCTGGATGAATTGGAGCATACTTACTTAATAAATATGATGATGAAACTGGTTCACCTGTTTCTATATAAGCTTGGACTGTGTATTTAAGCACTGGTTCATACTTTTCACTTAATTTATTTCCTGTTTTCATAGAACTATTTTACCACAATATTTTATTTTTTTAGCAAATAAACTTTTCTTTTGCTAAAAGCTTGCTAAAGAAAAAACCACCCCTTTATATATAGAGTGATTTATTTACTTGAATAACCAAATTTTTCAAGAGCTTCTGGATCATCAATTCATTTTTTAGCAATTTTTACTTTTAGAGTTAAAGTAGTTGGTGCATCAAATTGATGCGCGATCTTCATTCTAGCATTCTTACCAATTTGTTTAATTTTTTCACCACCTTTACCAATAACCATACCTTTTTGTGAAGCCTTCTTAACATAAATTACTGCATCAATTGTAATGTGGTCATCTTCTTCAATAAATTCAGATACTTCAACTGCAATTGAGTGAGGTAATTCTTCATATAAAGCATTAATAGCTGACTCACGAATAATTTCTTTAGCTAAAAATCTCATAGATTTATCAGTTAAATATTCAGGGTCGTATTGAGGTTCGCCATCATAACTATATTTCTTAATTTCATTAATTAAAGCATTAATTGATCTATAGTCATTTACATCAGTAGCTAAAATAGTTTCAAAACCACGGGCATGTAATTCATTAATTTTTTCAACTAAAATTTCAGGCTTACTTCTGATTTTGTCAATTTTAGAAACAACTGCAATCTTATTTTTAGTGTGAGCAATTTTTTCTAAAATCATTTCATCGCCTTTACCAAGTTTTTCATCAGCAGGTGTTAAGAATAATAAGACGTCAACATCTTTAGCTGCGTCATAGGCATTTTTGTTTAAAGCTTCGCCAAGCTTATTTAATGGTTTGTGGATTCCAGGTGTATCAGTAAAAATAATTTGAGTGTCATCATCAGTATAAATACCAGTAATTTGATCTCTTGTAGTTTGTGCTGTATCAGTTACAATTGCAACATTGTAACCTAAAATTGCATTTAGTAATGAACTCTTTCCAACATTTGGTCTACCAAGGATACTTGCAAAGCAAATTTTCATAATTATTTAATAGTAATTTCTTCTGCTCTAATGCTGAAAGGAACAAGTTCTTCAACAGTGTTTACTCTAACACTTTTACCATCATTACTGTATTGGTAAACTTTAGCGTCTAATGGCATAAATTCTGTCATTACTTGTCTACATCCGGCACATGGGCTAATGATTTCATTTTTTCCACTGATAATGTGAATTTCCTTGAATTTTCCAACTTTTCCACCGTAAGCTACTGAACCAAACATTGCACTTCTTTCAGCACAAAGTCCTGATGGGTAAGCTGCGTTTTCTACATTAACTCCATAGTATTCTGTTCCATCTTCGGCTACTAAGATAGCTGCAACTGGAAACTTAGAATATGGTGCGTAAGAATATTTTAATAAGTCTCTTAATTTTTCAAAAGTCATAATATTATCTCCTTAATAAATTTGTGAGCATATAATCCTTACTTTAGTCGCCTTTAACCGACATGCTCGTTTTAAAATGATTCACGTGTAATCTTAAGTGGATCAAATATTGCATCCACAATGGCATTCATTTCTTTTCTTTCGTTTTCTTCTTCATGGTCATATCCCATTAAGTGGACTAAACCATGAGTAAATAAGTAACAAAATTCTCTGCGAACTGAATGTCCAAACTCTTTAGCTTGCTTTTCTACTTTTTCTCAGCAAATTACTAATTCTCCAATTTGTAAAAATGGTAATGAGTCCATATCAAATGAATCAAAACCAAAGTCAAATGATAAGATATCGGTTACATAATCTTTCCCTCTATATTCAGCATTTAATTTCTTAATTGCTGCCGGTGAAACGATTGTAACATCTAGTATCACTGGTTTTTTGATTTTAAAGTATTTCTTTAAGTTAGCAACTATTTGTTCCATTTCTGTTTGATAAATAATTGCACGCTTAATACGAGAGTGAATTGAAATTTCATCTTCTGCTTTAATAGCATCTCTTTCTTCGTTAATTTTCATAAAATTATTATACTTTTTTTATTTTGCTAAAAGAGTAATTATCTTATTAAATTTACAGCGAAAATATATAACTTAAAACTGAGATATCTTGCATTTTAACACTAACTTTAAGTTCAGCAATATTGTTTTGATCCAAAAAGAATTTTAAAGCTTCACTATATAGTTTTACTAAATTACCTTCTTCATTTTTTGTATCTACGCTATAGGTATATAAGTGATTGTCATAGTTAAAATTAATGCTTATTTGCTCGCTTGGTAAATCTTGTGGTTTGAGATTATATAAATATAAATTGTCACCCTCATAACGTATTAATCCCTCTTTATAATCTTGCAATTTTACTGTACCAATTAAATACATAATGAAACCAAAGAGCCCAAGTAGAACTATAAATAGCACTATTTCAATTAAATAGTTATGCACTAATTTCTTGTACATTTAACTCCTCACTTTCTGGATATAAGTATCTACCATTATGACTAATTTCTAGGACTAAAGCACTTCCTAATTCATTTTGTAACTTGCTGCGTAAGTTTTCAAAAGTATATTGATCTAAATTTTCAAAAGCCTCATCAAGCATTACAACATCATATGGAAGTAAAAATAAACTAAGTAATACAATAAATTGCTTTTGGCCTGAAGAAAGATTATCAAGTGAAATATTTTGACTTAAATTAATATTTAAATGTTGCAAGCAGCCTTTTAAATCTAACTGATTAATTAGTTCATTAAACTGTTCAATATTACTAATACATAAGTAATCAAGTACTGAAAGCGTTAAATTATTATCTTTTCCAATATAAATTACTTTAGCTTTATAGCCCGCATCTAAAAATGGATTGACCTTATTGCCATTAATTAGTATTTCACCATCATCAGCTTGCTTAGAACCATTTAAAATAGCGCACAAAGTAGACTTACCACATCCATTTGGTCCTATTAAATGAAGGTTTTTATCAATAATACAAGAGTTTATATTTAGTGCTTTATTGATTTTAGACTCAGTATATGAATATGAAATACTTGAGAGCTTAATTGAATTTATTTTCTTATCAACACTGTTGCTTTCTTCAGTTTCTTGCTCATCAAATTTAAATATTTTAAGCATACTAAAAGCTTTTTTAAACTCACTATAACTACTTACAAGTGGTAAAACATTTTTAATTGGTCGAGTAAATAAACTAGCACCAGTTAGGAAAAAGATTAAATTCACCACACTTAATTTATTGTTTCAAATTTGATATGAGCCTAAAATTAGAATACATAAAGGTGCAATAACATCTAAAGTAGTCAAAAAAGAATTTAGTGAAATGGTTTTTTCTTTAAACTGCAGAAGCTTTAAGTTCATGTTTTGATATGAATTAGATAGAGCAGTAAAGAGGTTTTCTTCTAGGTAGTAGTTATGAATATTTTTTATATGATTAAAATAATTATTAAAAGCATTATCAGTTGTGATATTTTCTTGCATTAGTTTTGGGAATTCATTATCATAGATTGATTTTGAAATAAAGCTTACTATAAGAGTTAAAACTGAATAAAGTACAATAATAATCATTAAGTAGACATTAACATTTCATAATAAAATTAGGGCCAAAATTAAGGTCATAACGCTTGAAAGCACCTCAGGTATAAAAACAATTTGGAAATGAATAATAGTATCAAAAACTGCAATTCGATTTTTAGCTTCTAGCACTGTGAGTTTATCTATTACTTTATAATTTTTAAATTTTAAGTTCTTAATAAAGTTTAAAGATACACTTTCACGCCTTTGCGCTAGTATCTTTTGCAAAATTTTTTGGCTTAGATTGCGCAATGCAAAATTTAACAACACCACAAAAATAAAGACTATTCCAAGATACAACAAGTGAATATTTAACCTATTTGGAATAATTTTTTCCAGAATAATCTTATTAAAATAAGGCAAGGAAAATAAAATTAAAATTTCACACAATAAGGCAGCTAAATAAAAGAAGGAAAACTTATCAAACTTGACTCAAGAATTTTCTTTTAGCTGTGAACTAAATTTTAATTCGCCTTCTTGTTTTTTAAAGTTTATCAGCAAGCCAAAAAAATTATCTTTAAAGTCTGGATATGAGTAAGATACATTTCCAAGGACAGGATCATATAGCTTAATTTTATTATGAGTTACTTTCTTAATTACCACCATGTGAGTATTATTATCCTTCTTTATGAGTGCTGCAATTGGGAAGGTTTCAATATCTAATTTAAGCAAGCCTAAAAAGTCACAATTATACACTTCAATTGCGAAATTATAGTTACTAGCTAGTGATTCAAAATCAGGAATAGCAATTCCTTTTTCAGTATATTTTGCATTTAATTTTAGCTCACTAATTTCAATCGAATTGAGATTATAGCGATCATAAAATCACTTCAAAACAAACAGTGAGCAATCTCTAATATCAATTTGTTTTTCTCTCATATATTCTATAAATTAAATTATTTGATAAGTGGACTAAAAAAGAACAAAAAGCGTTTTTTTCTATATAATTAAGGTATAAAAAGTGAAAGGAGATATTTTATGAACAAAGTAGTAGCACTTGCAAGTGATCATGCTGGTTTCAAATTAAAAGATGAATTAGCAACATACCTTAAAGAAAAAGGTTTTGATGTTGTTGACTTAGGACCATCTACAGATGCAAATTCTGTTTCATATGCTTTAATGGGGAAAGAATTAGCTAATTATGTAGACGAAGCTAAGCCAACATTCGGAATTGGTGTTTGTGGAACAGGTTTAGGAATTTCTTATGCTTTAAACAGACACAAGCACATTAGAGCAGCTAGAGTAACATCTGTTGAAGATGCACACTTAGCAAAACAACACAATAATGCGAACGTTCTTGTATTCGGTGGACGTCAAGTTACATTGGACCAAGCTAAAGCTATGGTTGATGAATACTTAAAAACAGAATACGAAGGTGGACGTCACCAAGCAAGAATTGATGAATTGGACGAATAATTATGGCTGATAAAAACTTAGAAGTAAACGAAAAAGAAGCTAAAGAATTAGCTGCTGTTTGACATGTTTCACAACACCCTGATGGATGAAAAGTTATAAGACAAGGTGGAGTTAAGGCAATCAAGACTTTTGACACCCAAAAAGAAGCTATTGAATATGCAAAACAATTAGCTAAAAATAATGAAGGAAGATACCTTATCCACAGTCAAAAAGGTAAAATTAGAGCTGGTCAAAGCTTTAAGGAAAAATAATAAATAACGCTTACGCGTTATTTTTAATTGGGATAAAATTTAAATATGAATAAAACTAAAATAAGTTTAAAAAATGTAGTAATTTTCTTGCTACAAATTATTTTATTTATTGGGTTTATTGTTGGAATTACTATGCTTATTTTAAATGTCGATAAACGATATGCTTACTTGCTTTTATTCCTACTTTACCTAATTAATGTCCTGTTTGTTTTTGTAATATATGCCCAAAATCGTGAACATGAAGCAAAATTTAGTTGGATTTATCTAGTCTTGCTAGTTCCCTTTATTGGACATGCTATTTTTATTGGTTATGGATTATTATTTAGAAATAAATATGAACTCAAAATTAACGAAGATCCTAAATA
The DNA here is from genome assembly GCF_048284715.1 of Mycoplasma milvi. Lineage (NCBI taxonomy): Bacteria > Bacillati > Mycoplasmatota > Mollicutes > Mycoplasmatales > Mycoplasmataceae > Mycoplasma > Mycoplasma milvi. The sequence goes on from NZ_JBLWAH010000001.1 coordinate 232,337, forward strand.
TAATTTAAGAACTTATAAAGATTTAATTTATAGCAATAATACAGTAAAACACATTACAATGCTTAAACGCATGGAGAATATTAATCAAAACATGGTACTACCATGTAACTTCGATTTTTTTGCTGAAGGGTATCGTTTTTATGATGATTTATTCGAAGCTTTAAAACAATCGCAGCGTAGTATCTACATTGTGACCTATATTATTAAGCAATCCGAAATCTCACAAGAATTCTTGCACATTCTTGAGCAAAAAGCTAACCAAGGAGTTAAGATTAAGTGATTAGTTGATGACTTTGGAGCTATGGCCTCACAAAAAAAATTGCTAAGAAAATTAAACAAACATCCAAATATTGAAATTAAGCTAATTGGTAAAATCTATTATCCATTCATTAATGCAGCTAGTTTCTCTCGTAATCACCAAAAATTCATTATCATTGACAATGAAGTAGTATTTTCAGGAGGAAATAACATCTCTGATGAATATGCCTCAATGTCAAAAAAATATGGACACTGAATTGATTTAAACTATCGAATTACGGGACCATATATTAATGCTTACATCATACACTTTATTAAGTTTTGAAAAGTTATTACACGAAGTGAAATTGATATCCAAGCATCACTTTTTATCGCTGATCAAAATCAAAATTATGAAGATTCAGCTTTACTAGTTACTGAATCACCATCTTATTCACATTCAGAAGCTGAATTATTTTTCCTTAAAATGATTCCAAATGCTAAAAAAAGTATTAAGATAGCTACCCCTTATTTCTCAATTACTCGTGCCCTTGAAAAGCAAATTATTTTAGCACTGAAAAGTGGAGTTAAAGTTACTCTTTATTTCCCTGGATTGCCTGATAAAAAATTGGTTTATAAAATTGGTATTTATCAACTTAGCAAACTTAGGGAATATGGATTAGAAGTTAAAATCTATCAAGATCACTTCTTGCACACTAAAGCTGGGCTAATTGATGATGAATATGGTTGGGTTGGAACAAATAATTGAGATTCACGCAGTATGTTTTCTCAATATGAAACTATGGATATATTAACTGGTAAATCCATTGAAAACTTATGTGGAATTTTCCATAAATATGAAAAAGATAGCCAAAAAGTGGAAAATGTTCCAGAAATCGATAAAAAGCCTAACGTAATTGAAAAATTTCTATATGATATTACTAAACCACTGATATAATAATAACGTACGAAAAAAGAATTTAAGTTTATAAATATAGAACGTAAATCCTAAGGAGGAGTCTAATGAAAGAATTTTCATCTAAGATTATTGACCCGATTGGGCTACACGCTAGACCTGCTACATTAATAGTTTCTACAGCAACTAAATTCAAGTCTGATTCTAAATTAATTTACAACGGACGTGAAGCTAACTTAAAATCTATTATGAACATTATGGCCTTAGGTGTTAAACACGGTGCCGAAATCACAATCAAAGTTTCTGGCGACGATGAAGCTGATGCAGTTAAAGCTATCAAAGGCGCATTAGAAGCTAACGGTTTAATATAGTAAATATCACCACCAATTCAGTGGTGATTTTTTATACAAAAAAGTAATAAAAAAATGCGATAAACGCATACTCTGGTGCCCAAGACAGGATTTGAACCTGCACGGATTGCTCCACTAGATCCTTAGTCTAGCGTGTCTGCCAATTTCACCACTCGGGCTTGTTGTAAATATTATAATATAAAAAACAAAAGAAGTAAATAAGAAAACTGGAAAAAGTTGCTTTTGCCCAGGCTTTTTCTTATTGCTTAAAATTAGGCAAAAGTAAGCTATTTATTAAAAAATCATGCAGCAATTTTAATTTAATTAGTAAAATAGATATATGGGATTTTTTACTAAATTAAAAGAAAAAGTTTTTACTAAGAAAAAAGATGTAGAAACAGTTAATAAACAACTAGACGAAAAAGAAACTAAAGAAATATTGGCTTCAGAAAAGTTTAAAAAATATGAATCTGGACTTAATAGTGCTTCCTCATTTGGAAAAAAACTACTTGAAATTCAAAATAAGCACGTCAAAATAGATGAAGATTTTTTTGATGACTTTGAAGAATTGCTTATTATGTCAGATATTAATGCATCTTTAGTTGATGTTATGATTGAAAAAATCAAACAAGAAATTAGAACTAATAATATTGATGATCCAAAATTAATTGGTGAATTAGTAGCTGATATGATGTTTTCAATTTATGCTAATAACTCAATTGTTAACACTAATTTAAACTTTGAAGATGGTAGATTAAATGTCTTTATCTTTGTTGGAGTTAATGGGTCAGGTAAAACTACTTCAATTGCCAAAATAGCAAATAAATATATCAAAGAAGGCAAAAAGGTACTAATAGCTGCTGCTGACACCTTTAGAGCTGGTGCAGTTAACCAATTAGGCGTTTGAGCAGAAAGAATTGGAGCAAGCATTGTAAAACCGGATAAAGAAGGTGCTGATCCTTCTAGTGTAGTCTATAAAGCAATGGATAAAGCTACAAGTGAACACTATGATTTATTAATCATTGATACAGCTGGTAGATTACAAAATAAAGTTAACTTAATGAAGGAGCTCGAAAAAATGATTGGCGTAATTCAAAAATTTGAACCTTCAGCCCCTCATGAATCTTTATTAGTACTAGATGCAACAACTGGACAAAATGGATTATCACAAGCTAAACATTTCAAAGACATTGCTAACTTAACTGGAATTATTCTAACCAAAATGGATGGAACATCAAAAGGTGGTATTGTACTTTCAATTAAAGATGAGTATGATATTGATGTTAAATATGTTGGTCTAGGAGAAGGGTTAGATGATTTACAAGAATTTGACCTTGAAATGTTTATTTATCAAATGACTAAGGATTTAATTCATGAATAATAAATCAATTGAAAATATCGACAGATATACAGCCTTATTTGATAAATATGGCAAATTACTAACGCAAAACCAACAACAAGTCTTTCGTTTATACTATGAACAAGACCTTTCTTATGCAGAAGTTGCCGAAATTCTAGCAACTACAAGATCTGCAGCTTATGACACCCTAAATAAAGCTATTAAAAATTTACTTAAATACGAAAAGCAAATAGATCAATAAGTGAACTCTTTTGACTAGCAATTTATATTGATTAGTTATGTAAGTTGAACAGTTAAATTACCACTTTTATTTTAAAAAAAATACTGAAAATTCACTTATTGTATAGTATGAATTTTCAGTATAATTTTT